>NZ_JAUJTZ010000013.1:0-151014 GCF_030433455.1 Yersinia sp. 22-579
GGTCAGTGGAGGCGCATTATAGGGAGTTCCTGACAGCCTGCAACCCCTAATTTCAAAAAACTTTTCAACCGTGTTTTATTTCAACAATTTGCGGTCATAACCACCATTATTGCTATTTTTCGTACTGTAGCGCCGAGAAATTCTGAGTAAAACTACTAACCTGTTGCCAATCGGTATACTCAACTTCTTTACTGGTATCCGTTTCTCCACCCGTCATACGCATAATAAGTTGAATCATGACCTTGTCTATCCACCGATAGCGAGGATAACGCAGGGCTCCAGCGAATACGGCGCACAATGTTGGCTGCCAAGGTGTGCTAAGTAAGAACTTGCGCACATAGGCATTAGTTTGTGGTGAACGCTTCTCTGGTTTGCGCGCAGTCAGATTGACGGCAAAGAACGCACTCGGCATCTGATTAAGTTGTTCGACGTGTTTATTGACGAATTTACTCAACACCGGACTGAAATGCCCATAACGAACAGAAGCGCCAATCATCACTTGTTGATACTGGCTCAGATCTATTTGCCCCACCTCGGCCAAGTCCTGTATTTCGCACGTAGCTGCGGTTGATAATTCCTTAGCTATATAAGAGGCGATGGTTTGCGTTTGGCCGTCTCGGCTGGAGTAAAGTATCAATACTTTCATAGCAATGTTCCTTATGCAGAATTACTCACGCCAGAATGTTGGGGTGAAGAGAACCAGCAAAGTGAAAACTTCCAACCGGCCAAACAACATTGTTATCACTAATATCCATTTAGCAGCAGGATTCATAGAAGTGAAGTTATCAGCGACAACACCTAAGCCGGGCCCAAGGTTATTCAAAGTTGCAGTCACTGCCGCGAAAGCAGAAAACTCATCAACACCCGTCGCAATGATGGCCAACATGCTGATAATGAAAACCAAAGCATATGCGGAGAAGAACCCCCAGACAGCTTCCAGTATTCGTTCCGGTAATGCTCGCCGCCCCAGCTTGATGGTGTAAACCGCATTCGGATGAACCAAACGTTTTAATTCACGCGAGCCTTGTAGATAGAGCAACAGGATACGGATAACTTTCAAGCCACCACCGGTTGACCCAGCACATCCCCCGATAAACGCGGAGCATAATAAAAGTATCGGCAGGAACAACGGCCACTTAGAAATACTGTCCGTTGTGAAGCCCGCCGTGGTCGCCATTGAGACCACTTGGAAAAATGCCTGATTTAAGGTTTCCAGCCCCGACTTATATACGCTGTGCTGCCAGAGCACCAAGGTACAAACGATAACTAGCGTCAATTGTACAAAGATAAACATACGGAATTCGGGATCACGCCAATAAACTTTCAAACTGCGGCCACTGAGTACAGCGAAATGCAAACCAAAGTTACAGCCCGAAATCAGCAAAAAAACACCAATAATGGTGTTAATCGTTGGGCTGTTGAAATAACCGATACTGGCGTCATGGGTAGAAAAGCCGCCTATCGCGATAGTCGAGAAGCTGTGAGAGATAGCATCAAACACCGACATCCCCGCGGCCCATAAAGAAAGTGCACAGGCAATGGTCAGCAAGACATAGATAAGCCATAGTGTTTTCGCAGTTTCGGCGATTCGGGGGCGCATTTTATTGTCTTTCAATGGCCCTGGCATTTCAGCTCGATAGAGCTGCATCCCCCCGACACCTAAAATAGGCAGAATGGCCACTGCCAATACGATAATCCCCATGCCGCCCAGCCATTGCAGCATTTGCCGATAGAATAAAATGGCCTTAGGCAGTGAATCTAACCCCACCAGCGTGGTGGCTCCAGTGGTGGTCAGCCCAGAAAAGGATTCAAAAAATGCGTCAGTTAGCGAAAGGTTCGGGCGCTCAGAGAATAAGAAAGGTAATGCCCCGACACTGCCCAGCACCGTCCAGAACAGCACTACAATCAGAAACCCCTCGCGCGGTTTCAATTCATGCTTCTGCTTTCGGTTCGGTAGCCACAGCAACAGGCCTATCGACAAAGCAACAAAGAAGGTTTCGCTGAAGGCACGGCCGGCACCATCACGATAGATCAAGGCCACTAGCCCGGGAATAAACATTGTCCCGGAGAATAAGATGACTAGCAGGCCAACAATACGGGTTATGGCACGAAAATGCATTCCGGCACGTTCCTTAGCAATTCACTTGGATGGGGATTATTGCGAAATGGGCGTCAATTGCAACGTACCACGACTGAGATCCCGCAATTTATCCCCGACCTGACTGGCTTGAGTTGCTGGCAAAGAGAGATGAAGAGTCACGAGTTGTGCATATTCACTCTGTAAAATTTGGCCTTCAACCTGCTGTAATAGTGTTTCGACCATCGCGAGCTGCGCATAGTCACACTGCAAAGTATATTCTACCTGCGGGACTTTATATTTTACTTCAATCTGTTTTAACGCTTGCTGAACACCACTGCCATAAGCTCTGACTAACCCGCCAGTACCCAGCTTGATACCGCCATAATAGCGCACAACAACCGCAGTAATTTCACCTATCCCACTGCCCATCAATTGAGCCAGAATTGGTTTACCCGCTGTGCCCGAAGGCTCGCCATCATCGGAAAAACCTAATTGCTGTGAATCTGTGGGTGTCCCGGCAACAAAAGCCCAGCAATGATGCCGGGCTGTTGGGTGTTGTTGCTTTACCTGCTGAATAAAATCTTTCGCTTCATTCACCCCACAGGTATGAGCCAGTAAGGTGATGAAACGACTTTTTTTAATCTCTTCGCTGATAGTCACCGGAGCCGCAGGTATCAAATAAGGCTGCATCAGTCCAGCTTCAGGTCGCGTGTCATGTTCTCAACCCGATTATCATGAATAACGATATTGTCTTCTATACGAATGCCACCATAAGGCTTCAGTGTTTCAATAAGATCCCAATTGAAATGCTGACTGAACTCTCCTGAGCGCCAAGGTGCCAAGAGTGATTCAATAAAATAGAGGCCCGGTTCGATAGTCAGCACCATGCGCGGTTGCAGAATACGGGTACAACGTAAGTAAGGGTACTTGGAGGGCGCGCTGAGATGCGTCCCTTTATCATCCTGCATAAAGCCCGCAGTATCGTGCACTTGCAAACCTAGCGGGTGACCCAACCCGTGCGGTAGGAATGGACAAGTAATGCCTTGTTCAACCATTGCCTCTTCGCTGATACCGGTGACCAGATTATGAGTGCGCAGTAACTTCGCAATACGTTGATGCATCTGAACATGATAATCGGTGTAGCGCTCACCACTTTTAATGGTTTTGATCAGCTCAAGCTGTTCATAATTAAGGTCTTTGATCAGTGCAGCAAAATCGTTTTCACTGTCTGCAGCATAGGTACGGGTCAAGTCAGCAGCATAGCCGTTGTATTCAGCACCCGCATCAATCAGGAAACTACGAATCTCTGCCGGCGGCTGATGCTGTAAGGTGGTGTAATGCAATACCGCCGAATGTTCATTCAGCGCAACAATATTATCGTATGGAACATCAGTATCACGATGCCCCGTGGCCATCAGATAGGCCAGATTGATATCAAACTCGCTCATACCGGACTGAAATGCTTCATGAGCAGCCCGATGCCCAGCCACTGCGGTCTTTTGCGCTTCACGCATGCACGCCAGCTCATAATCTGTTTTATAAGAGCGGTAGAAATGAAGGTAATCCAACACCGGTTTAGGGTTAATGTTTTCAGCACTGAAACCCAGAGCCTGAGCGCGTTGCTGAGCATAACCAATATAGGCAACTCGCTCGCGCTGCACCGGCAATTGCTGTGCAATATCATCGGCATTGGCTAAAGGCTGAATATCAAGTGATTTGGTCCAGAAGCTGTCTGGAAGTGGCTCAACACTGTGCCAATAATCTACTGGGGAGTAAAACCATAACTTCGGCGTATTAACGCCATCAACCCATAACCAGCAGTTTGGAACTTGTGTCACCGGTACCCAAGCTTTGAATTGAGCATTAACCTTAAAAGGATAGTCGCGGTCATCAAGGAAAATACGTTGTAACTCACCGGAATGAATCAATAAAGCATCCAACTGATGGCGCTCTAACACATCGCGGGTGCGTTGTTGCAGGGTGGACAAATGTTCGTTATATAAAGAAGCCAGCGTTTCCATCACAGTACCCTTCGCTATTAGAACTTAATTTTTTCATCTTATCATAGTCGCCAAAGTCATGTTTCGACGACCTCTTATTTGCGAGTTAATTACGCTACCTTACGCGCAAAACTGTCGTGAATAAATATGATAAAAATCAATTATCCCACCTGATTGACTGTGATCTTCACTGCAAAAAATCAATCTCTTGTTTGCAATTCATTAACAAAATATCCACACTTCCTGAATATCTGGTCATACCAGATCACATGCGCTTATTCAGGAGATAGATATGCTCTACCAAAGCGAAACACTAAAGCTTCACTGGCTGGAAAACGGCATTGCCGAGTTGGTGTTTGATGCACCAGGTTCAGTTAATAAGCTGGATACCCAAACTGTAGCCAATCTGGGCGAAGCCTTGGTTGTGTTAGAAAAACAAAGTGAACTCAAAGGGTTGCTATTACGCTCAGCCAAAGCAGCCTTTATTGTCGGTGCCGATATCACCGAGTTTCTATCCCTGTTTAATGAGCCACCAGAAAAGTTGCATCAATGGTTGGTTTTCGCCAACGATATTTTCAATCGTTTGGAAGACTTACCGGTGCCAACCATTGCAGCAATCAATGGATATGCACTGGGTGGCGGGTGTGAATGTATCTTAGCGACTGATTTTCGCGTGGCCTCGCCAGAAGCACGTATCGGCCTACCGGAAACTAAACTCGGTATCATGCCGGGCTTCGGCGGTTCAGTTCGCTTACCTCGGCTATTAGGCGCAGACAGTGCGCTGGAAATTATTGCGGCTGGCAAAGACATTATTGCCAAAGATGCCTTAAAGGTTGGGCTGGTTGACGCCGTCGTCGCCCCCGAAAAGTTGGTCGATGCCGCGTTAAGCATGTTGAGACAAGCGATTGACGGAAAACTCGACTGGCAAGCTGCACGTCGCCCGAAATTAGAGCCACTGAAGCTCAATCCGACCGAAGCTGCGATGTGCTTTACCATTGCCAAAGGCATGGTCATGCAAGTCGCCGGTAAACACTATCCGGCTCCCTTGACTGCCGTAAAAACTATTGAGGCCGCGGCGAAATTTGGCCGCGCTGAAGCATTGAAACTGGAAACCAATAGTTTTGTTCCCTTAGCTGGTTCCAATGAAGCGCGGGCATTAGTCGGTATTTTCTTGAATGACCAATATGTTAAAGGTCAGGCTAAAAAGCTATCCAAAGGTGTCAGCGCCCCCAAACAGGCCGCAGTGCTAGGTGCCGGGATTATGGGCGGTGGGATTGCCTATCAGTCGGCACTGAAAGGTGTGCCGGTCATCATGAAAGATATTAATGACAAATCCCTCACATTAGGGATGAATGAAGCGGCCAAGTTGCTGAATAAGCAGCTGGAGCGCGGCAAGATAGATGGCCTGAAAATGGCAAATATCTTAGCAACCATCCAGCCAACATTAGATTATGCCGGTATTGAACGCGCCCAAATCATCGTGGAAGCGGTGGTAGAAAATCCAAAAGTCAAAGCGGCGGTTCTGGCAGAGGTTGAAACGCTTATTGGCGAAGAAACTGTTCTGGCTTCTAACACTTCCACAATTCCGATTGATCAGCTCGCCAAATCCCTTAAACGCCCAGAAAACTTCTGTGGCATGCATTTCTTCAATCCAGTGCACCGGATGCCATTGGTTGAAATTATTCGTGGCACCAAAACCTCAGATAAAACTATCGCCACGATTGTGGCATACGCCACACAAATGGGTAAAACCCCGATTGTAGTCAATGATTGCCCAGGCTTCTTTGTTAACCGTGTTTTATTCCCGTATCTGGCGGGATTCGGCATGTTAGTCCGAGACGGTGCGGACTTCCGCCAAATTGATAAAGTGATGGAAAAGCAATTTGGCTGGCCAATGGGCCCTGCTTATCTATTAGATGTGGTGGGCATTGATACCGCGCACCATGCGCAGGCCGTGATGGCCGTTGGTTTCCCTGAACGCATGAATAAAGATTATCGCGATGCGGTTGACGTGATGTTTGATAACCAACGGTTTGGTCAAAAGAATGGCCAAGGCTTCTACCGCTATACCCAAGATACTAAGGGCAAACCGCGTAAAGAGAATGATGAACAAGTAGATACGTTACTGGCGCAAGTCAGCCAGCCGCTTCAGAAATTTAGCGATGACGATATTATCGCCCGTACCATGATCCCGATGATCAATGAAGTGGTGCGATGCCTGGAAGAAGGCATTATTGCCAGCCCGGCTGAAGGTGATATGGCGTTGGTATATGGCCTTGGATTCCCTCCATTCCACGGCGGCGTCTTCCGCTACCTTGATACTATCGGCAGTGCAAATTATGTCGAAATGGCTCAACGCTACACCCATCTTGGGGCGTTGTATCAAGTCCCGCCGGGATTGAGAGCCAAAGCCGAACATAACGAAAGCTATTATCCTGTGGCAGCAGCGCTGCTTGATGTTTCTATCAGTCAACCGGCATGAGGTCTGAAAACATGGAAAATGTAGTCATTATTGATGCCGTCCGTACACCGATGGGCCGCTCCAAAGGCGGTGCATTCCGACAGGTTCGGGCAGAAGACCTCTCCGCGCATTTAATGCGAGAAGTGCTGAGCCGCAACCCTAAGCTGAATGCCGCCGAAATCGACGACATCTATTGGGGCTGTGTGCAACAAACTCTAGAGCAGGGTTTTAACATCGCCCGCAATGCGTCTTTGCTGGCAGAAATTCCCCATAGCGTCCCGGCGGTAACCGTTAACCGCCTGTGTGGGTCCTCGATGCAAGCTTTGCATGATGGAGCTCGGGCTATCATGGTGGGTGATGCACAAGTCAGTTTGATTGGTGGCGTAGAACATATGGGCCACGTGCCGATGAATCATGGCGTGGACTTCCATCCTGGCATGGGCCGCACGGTGGCTAAAGCCGCTGGTATGATGGGGTTAACAGCTGAAATGCTGGCAAAAATCCACAATATCAGTCGCCAGTCACAAGATGAGTTTGCGGTACGCTCCCATCAGCGCGCTTATGCTGCTACTCAGGCGGGCCATTTTGCTAAAGAGATTGTCGCCACCAATGGGCATGATGCTGATGGCATATTAAAACGCTTTGATTTCGATGAAGTTATTCGCCCAGAGACCAATCTGGCTGGGTTAGCGGCTTTGCGTCCAGCCTTTGACCCGGTGAATGGCACAGTAACCGCAGGGACATCATCAGCACTTTCCGATGGTGCCTCTGCCATGCTTATCATGAGCGAATCCCGAGCAAAATCATTAGGTTTAACACCACGCGCCCGTATTCGCTCAATGGCTGTCGTCGGCTGTGATCCGTCGATTATGGGATATGGCCCAGTACCCGCCAGCCAACTGGCACTAAAACGTGCTGGGCTTAAGCTCGAAGATATTGGGTTATTTGAATTAAATGAGGCGTTTGCTGCTCAGTCACTGGCTTGCCTGAAAGGCTTGGGTTTGCTGGAAAGTATGGATGATAAGGTAAACCTGAATGGGGGAGCCATTGCTCTCGGTCATCCATTGGGCTGTTCAGGAGCGCGTATTTCTACCACGTTACTCAATCTGATGGAGCGCCGTGACGTGCAATTCGGTCTGGCAACCATGTGTATCGGCTTAGGCCAAGGCATTGCTACCATCTTTGAGCGCGTATAACCCAAAAACATTTAGGGCCTGAATACAGGCCCTGATACCAGAGTTTAGTTGCCGTTTTCCCGCCTGTCAGGGGCGGGCTTTTTTATCTGCCATTTTACTTAGATAAAAGCGAAAGCATCACCATAGATATGCGCTTCCAGTGCACCGCGCTCGGCACAAAAACGCTCACGAGCAATCTTCGCCATTTCAAAACGACCTGCAATATAAATATCCTGCTCGGCAAGAGAACCATAATCTTGCAATACGGCACTTAGCACAGTTCCGGTTCGGCCACGCCAGCCTTCTTCTGGTTGCTCAACTACTGGGATAACTTTCAACTGCGGATACTGAATCGACAGCGCTTCTAATTCGCTGAGGTCATATAAATGCACCGCTTCGCGCCCACCCCAATAGATAGAAACTTCACGATCAGGCTGTTCTGCTAACGCCGCCAACAAAATTGAACGCGCATAGGAAAAACCGGTACCGCCTGCAATCAGTATCAGTGGACGATGACTGCCCTCGCGGAACCATGCCTCACCGTGAGGGATGTCCACATCCAACGTTTTCTCTTTCAGAATTCGGTCCATTACCGCCATGGCGTATAAATTCAGCTCCGAAGCCCCGATATGCAGCTCAATGGAGTCTTTTTGCAGTGGCGTGGATGCCATAGAGAATGGACGCTTATCGCGTTCATCCATCACGACCATCAAATACTGCCCAGCACGGAAAGAAAATGCAGATGCAGGTACCAATTGCACCCGGTACACCGTATCGGTAATGGCCTCTACGGAGGTTACTTTACAGCTTAAAGTTGTCATGCCTTCCCTCTGTCGGGTCATCAAATGCAAAACTAAGGACAAAATGGACGCCGGTTAGCGTTTCGTCTCTTTGTCACTGAAAATAGCGAGCTCGTCCCAAATAGCGTCAACGCGGGCGCGGACTTCTTCATCCATTTTAATTGGACGCCCCCATTCACGCGGAGTCTCAGCTGGCCATTTGTTGGTGGCATCCAGCCCCATTTTCGATCCCAAACCGGAAACCGGTGAGGCGAAATCCAAATAATCTATTGGTGTATTTTCAATTAACACCGTATCGCGCGACGGGTCCATTCGGGTCGTAATCGCCCAAATAACATCATTCCAATCACGGGCGTTAATATCATCGTCACAAACAATAACAAATTTCGTATACATAAACTGGCGTAAAAACGACCAAACGCCCATCATCACGCGTTTAGCATGACCAGCATACTGTTTCTTGATGGTCACCACTGCCAAACGGTATGAACAGCCTTCTGGCGGCAGATAAAAATCAACAATCTCTGGGAATTGTTTTTGCAAAATAGGAACAAATACTTCGTTCAGCGCAACGCCCATTACCGCCGGTTCATCCGGTGGACGTCCAGTATAGGTTGAATGATAAATCGCGTCTTTGCGTTGGGTAATATGTGTGACGGTAAAGACAGGGAAGCTATCAATCTCGTTGTAATAACCGGTATGATCGCCATAAGGGCCTTCCGGTGCCATCTCACCCTGCTCAATATATCCTTCCAATACAATTTCTGCACTTGCAGGAACTTCAAGTGAGCTGGAAAGACACTTTACGACTTCGGTTTTATGCCCACGCAATAAGCCGGCAAAAGCATATTCAGATAAAGTATCTGGCACCGGTGTTACCGCAGCCAAAATAGTCGCAGGATCAGCACCCAACGCGACGGCAACCGGGAAACGTTCACCAGGATGCGCTTCGCACCATTCTTGATAGTCTAAAGCGCCGCCTCGGTGGGAAAGCCAGCGCATAATTAACTTGTTTTTGCCCAACACTTGCTGGCGATAAATGCCCAGATTCTGCCGCTCTTTATGCGGCCCGCGAGTCACCGTTAGCCCCCAAGAGACTAATGGGGCAGCATCCTCCGGCCAACAGTGCATAACAGGGATTCGGCTCAGATCGACATCCTCCCCTTCCCACACTTGCTCTTGGCACGGGGCAGAGCTTAAGCATTTCGTCGGCATATTCAATACCTGCTTAAATTTAGGCAGTTTATCGAACAGGTCACGAAAACCTTTCGGCGGATCAGGCTCTTTCAGGAAAGCCAATAGCTTGCCGACATCTCGCAATGCACTGACATCTTCTTGCCCCATCCCCATCGCAACCCGCTTAGCCGTACCAAACAGGTTACACAGCACCGGCATGTTATAGCCCTTCGGATTCTCAAAAAGCAATGCAGGCCCGCCAGCTCGCAAAGTACGATCGGCTATTTCTGTCATTTCCAGATAGGGATCAATAGGCTGGCTAATTCGTTTAAGTTCGCCCCTCTGTTCCAGCAACGAGAGGAAGTCACGTAAGTCACGGTATTTCATGCTGATCATTTCGGCGGCCAGGTGATGCGCCATTATAGGCTGTCTTTATAGCAGTTGCTGTCTTTTTGTTAAAAATGAATGCGGGCCAACTCGAAAAAATAGCATGCTGCTATTTGGCATTAACATTTACCCGCACCGATAGAATGTTGTCGATATAAAATATAGCTAACTCTTTACATAACAAATATATATATCAAATGACGTTTTTTTGCTCACTGTATATGTATCCCCACTTTTGTTATGCTGCCAAGTAGTACCTAAAGGCATATGAAATTATGAAACATTGGCATTTATTATATTGTAAACGTGGTCAGCTTTTGCGCGCTAAAGAGCACTTAGAGCGGCAAGAAGTGAACTGCTGGACACCGATCGTCACTATCGAAAAGATAATGCGAGGAAAACGAATTGAAACCACGGAAGCATTATTCCCGAATTATCTATTTGTGGAGTTTGATCCGGAACATATTCATACCACAACGATAAGTGCCACCCGAGGTGTAAGCCACTTTGTCAGGTTTGGTGTACAACCTGCGGTCATTCCGGCAATGGTGATTAGCGAAATGCAATCCCATACAACGGATAAAATCATTGCGCCAGAGATACCTACGCCTGGTGATACCGTGATTATTACAGAGGGTGTTTTTGCTGGGTTACAGGCAATTTATACCGAACCAGATGGCGAGGCACGCTCAATGCTATTACTGAATATGCTCAATAGCCCAGTGTTGCAAAGCCTGGATAATCGTCAATTCGAAAAACAGTAAGATACTTAACTCACAGTGCCAAGGTAGGTATTTCAGTGCCTACCTTGGCACTTATTATTGATAACCAATCTTCTTGATAACCAAACGGTTAACGCTGCATCTGATCGTCATGCAGCCATTGTGCGACTTGCTTGGCAAAATAGGTTAATACCCCATCCGCACCCGCGCGTTTAAAGCACAATAGTGACTCCATCACCGTCGGTTTCTCTTGCAGCCAGCCATTTTGTATTGCAGCCATATGCATCGCATATTCGCCGGAAACCTGATAGGCAAAGGTCGGAACCCCAAAGGTATCTTTCACCCGGCGCACCACATCCAAATATGGCATACCCGGTTTAACCATCACCATATCCGCCCCTTCCTGTAAGTCCTGAGCGATTTCTTGCAACGCTTCATCGCTATTAGCCGGGTCCATTTGATAGGTTTTTTTATTGCCACCTTTCAAATTGCTACTGGAGCCAATGGCATCGCGGAATGGGCCATAGTAACAAGAGGCATACTTGGCTGAATACGCCATGATTTGTGTATTTACCAGCCCTTCAAGTTCTAACTGATCGCGAATAGCACCAATACGGCCATCCATCATATCGCTCGGGGCAACTATCTCTGCGCCAGCTTCTGCATGTGATAAGGCCTGACGCACTAAAATTTCTTTGGTGATATCGTTAATGACATAACCATCAGCATCAATCACACCGTCTTGCCCATGTGTTGTGTATGGGTCAAGGGCAACATCCGTAAGAATACCTAACTCTGGTACTGCGTCTTTTAATGCACGCACAGTGCGTTGTACCAAACCATTTGGGTTATAAGCTTCTTCCGCGTGTAATGACTTCATACCTGGTTCAATGACCGGGAATAACGATATGACCGGGACGCCAAGCTTGGCAATGGTCTCAGCTTCTTTCACCAACAAATCAATCGTCATACGCGAGACACCCGGCATAGACGAAACGGCTTGCTGATGGTTGTTTCCTTCCATAACAAACACCGGATAGATCAAATCATTAACTGTCAGCTGATTTTCAGCGACCAGTCGACGACTGAAATCATGACGGCGCACACGGCGCATACGGCGACCAGGGAAAGTGCCCGGAAATGCATAGCTCATATTGTTCTCCTAACTCAAACCAACCGGAAAATCCGGCGGGCGTTTTCATCAGTTTTCTGTCCCAGCCATTGAGGGTCTTCTTGTCGCCAGACAGCAACCTGCTGGACGATATGAGGCAGAAAGCAGGGCTCATTGCGGCGAGATGCAGGTTTAGGATGTATATCCCGCGGCAATAAATATGGGGCATCAGTTTCTAACAGTAATTGTTGGGCAGGAATACGCGGCAATAACACCCTCAGCTCAAGGCCACGGCGTTCATCGCAAACCCAACCGGTGATACCGATAGATAAGCCCAATGCCAGACAGGAATCCAATTCATCAGCAGTGCCGGTAAAACAATGCACAACAGCTGCGGGGATTTTATCTAGCCAAGGTGAAAGTAGAGTGATGAAACGATCATGTGCCTCTCGGCAATGCAGGAATACCGGCAAAGAAAGTTCAGCGGCCAAGGCTAACTGTGCTGTAAAGGCAACTTCTTGCTCAACTGGAGTAGAGAAATTGCGATTAAAATCCAGACCACATTCACCAATGGCGACCACACTGA
Organism: Yersinia sp. 22-579; assembly: GCF_030433455.1. Taxonomy (NCBI): domain Bacteria; kingdom Pseudomonadati; phylum Pseudomonadota; class Gammaproteobacteria; order Enterobacterales; family Yersiniaceae; genus Yersinia; species Yersinia sp. 22-579. The sequence goes on from NZ_JAUJTZ010000013.1 coordinate 12,499, forward strand.
CATTGGTTGCCAATGCCCTGATTTGCTGTTCCACATCTATTTGCCAACTGCTCGCATGATGGGGATGAACACCTGCGGTTGACCAGCAATAATCCGGATAAGCCATTGCAAGCTCAAGGGCTGCCTGACTCTCTTCAGCATTTGTACCGGTAATCAGCATACCGGTAACACCAGCCTCTTTTGCCCGAGCCACGACTTGAGGACAGTCTTTTGTAAATTGTGAGCTGGTTAAGTTCACACCGATATCAAACATAAGTGTCCCAAAACAGAAGCCGCCCAGAGGGCGGCTAAAATATCAAAGTAGAAACTTAAGACTCTTTAGGATGATTATCGACTTCTTCATCCTCTTCCTCAATATCTGTACGGCGTTGTTTGCCGGTGTAGAAACGAGCAAAGAACACTCCCACTTCAAATAACAGATACATCGGGATCGCTAATAATGTCTGTGATAACACATCTGGTGGGGTGAGAAGCATCCCCACAACAAAAGCACCAACAAACACATAAGGGCGTTTTTTCTTCAATGCTTCAGGCGTTGTCACCCCAGCCCAGCACAGAAGAATTATCGCAATCGGTACTTCGAAAGAAATACCAAAAGCCATAAAAAGTGCCATAACAAAATCAAGGTATTTAGTGATATCCGTTGCGATAAGCACACTTTCCGGCGCTGTTTTGGCAAAAAAACCAAAAGCTAACGGGAAAACAACAAAGTAGGCAAATGCCATTCCCAGATAAAATAAGAAGCTACTAGATATCAGCAGCGGGACCATCAAGCGGCGCTCATGTTTATACAGCGCAGGGGCTATAAATGCCCAAACCTGATAGAGGATCATCGGCGCTGAAACAAACACCGAGACCATCATGGTCAATTTAATCGGGGTAAAGAATGGTGATGCGACATCTGTTGCGATCATACTGGAACCAACAGGAAGTTGTTTGATCAACGGTGCTGAAACCAGGTGGTAGATATCATTGGCAAAAAAAACCAATACGAAAAAAACCACTAAAATAGTGATGATGCAATTCAATAGCCGCTTACGCAGTTCTATTAAATGAGTAATAAGGGGTTGGGTATCATCAACAGCCATGTTTACCGATCGCCGCCAGGTTGGTGAGTTCGAGGTTGGGCAGCACCCTGTGAATCTGTGCTATGGGTGTCCACTGTAGCCGTTTGTACCTGAGTTACGGGTGTGTTCGTAACAGGAACCGGCTCTCTATCTACAGAAGAGATAGACGCAGAAAATGCCTCAACCTGAACAATGGGTTTCTCATTGTTATTAGGGACAGTTTCAACCGCTGTCGGGGTGACAGCTTTATCAACGTCAGTAGCCGGTGCTTGAGGTGATGCTTGAGCCTTCGTTGCAGACTCGGCGGGCGTAACACCATCATGAATAGCTTCCGGTTCGGTAATGAGCGGATTATGGATCGTGTGAGGTGCTTCCGAACCAATGTCAGAATGATATGAACGTTTCAGTGCCTCAGCAGCCTCTTTGAGTTCATCCATTGAGGCTTTCAGCTCTGGTGTCAGGTTCTGCAAACCGGCTTCTTCTGCTTTTTTCAGGCTGTCTTGCAACTCTTGAATCTTAAGCTCTTGCGCTAATTCGTTTTGCACGGTGGCCGCAAGTGAGCGCAATGTACGAATCCAACCCGCAACTGTTCTAACAGCAACCGGTAGCCGTTCTGGCCCGAGTACGACCAGGCCTATTACAAGAACCAGCAGCAGTTCACTAAACCCGATGTCGAACACAGCTTATCCCTGCTCTTTGTCGTGACTCTTAGACTCTTCAGCTTTAGCAACTGGCTGCTGTTTTTCAGTAATCGATTTTGCAAAATCAGCATCGTTACTGGTTTTATTAGCGTCAGTTGGCGGAGTTTGTGGCTCATCACCCATCGCCTTTTTAAAACCTTTGATGGATGCGCCCAGATCTGACCCTAATGTCCGCAGTTTGTTAGTACCAAACAGCAGAACAACAATCACGGCAATGATTAATAACTGCCAAATACTTATACCACCCATTACATTCACCTCTATATACAAGGGTTATTCCACAGAGGGCCGCATTATACGTCATATAACCTCTGTGAATACCTATCTAACTTACCGCATTTTGAACTAGCGCATAGCTTCTTAAACAAATAAGCGACTTATTGAATAACTTTTACATAACTCATAAGCCGCCTAATAGCCTATCCACAGATACTTTCAGCGATAAGTCATTAACTGGTTCGCCGCCAACCAATAAACCAAGCCAATACTCCAGCGACAATGAACCCAATTGAGATTTCTACCGCATTGGCCAAGAATAAAATGGTACCACTGACTAATAGTGTAGCGCCAACACCGAACAAATACCGTGATTGGCCCTGACGTTGTTGCTGGCCTTGCATTTGAGTAGTGAGTTTATCGACACTTTGCTGTAATAACTTATGCTGCTGCAAACTGTCATACACAAGCTCTGGCAGCTCAGGAAATTTTTCAGCCCAAAATGGTGCTTTTTCTTTCAATGCACGAATAACCGCAGGCAACCCAACTTGATCTCGCAACCAGCTTTCCAGGAAAGGCTTGGCAGTCGTCCAAAGGTCAAGCTGAGGATAAAGTTGGCGTCCTAAACCTTCGACATACAACAAGGTTTTTTGCAGTAAAACCAACTGTGGTTGTACTTCCATATTAAAACGGCGTGCGGTGTTAAAGAGATTCAATAGCACATGGCCAAAGGATATTTCAGCTAGCGGTTTTTCAAAAATTGGTTCGCAGACAGTACGAATAGCGAATTCAAAATCTTCAACATTGGTATCACGAGGAACCCAGCCAGAATCAACATGCAGCTCTGCAACCCGCCGATAATCCCGATTAAAGAAAGCAATAAAGTTTTCAGCAAGATAGCGCTTATCTGCTTTATTTAGTGAGCCGACGATACCGCAATCAATACCGATATAAAGCGGGTCATGAGGATGCTCATAACTGACAAAGATATTCCCAGGGTGCATATCTGCGTGGAAAAAACTGTCACGGAAAACCTGAGTGAAAAAGACTTGAACCCCGCGCTCAGCCAGCAACTTCATATTGGTGCCTTGATCTTCCAAAGCTGCAATATCAGATACCGGAATGCCGTAAATTCGCTCCATGACCAATACGCTTTCCCGGCAATAATCAGAATAGACCTCGGGAATATAGAGCATTGGACTGTCTTCAAAATTACGACGCAGTTGAATAGCATTAGCTGCTTCCCGCAGCAAATTTAGCTCATCAAGCAGTGTTTTTTCATATTCACGCACAACTTCCCGTGGACGTAATCTACGACCATCAGGTAAAAGTTTGGGTACCCAGCCAGCCAGACGGTACATCAACCGCACATCAGCTTTAATTATTGGCAAAATATCAGGACGAATAACTTTGAGTACAACTTCCTGGCCGTTCTCTTTTAAACGCGCCGTATGTACTTGCGCGATAGAAGCGGAGGCTAAAGCTTCTTGTTCAAAATCGTCAAACCATGTTTCTAATGGCCCTCCCATCGCGATTTCAATGTGCTTGCGTGCTAGCGCACCATCAAATGGAGCAACTCTATCCTGTAACAACGCAAGTTGATCAGCAATTGCTGGCGGGAAGAGGTCACGCCGTGTGGACATCATTTGGCCAAACTTGATCCAAACTGGCCCTAGCTCCTGCAAGGCAAGGCGCAAACGCTCACCCAGCGGTTTATCTTTATGACGATTAGGCAACCAGAAAAATAGATGACGACCAACACGTAATGGCAACGTCAAACGTATATTCGGGATTAACTCATCCAGCCCGTAGCTCAAGAAAACCCGAATGATAAGATACAGGCGCCGAAGTTCTCCTGGCGTCATTGTTTTGTCTCCATGGTTGCCAATCTGGCAGTCAAAGCCTCGGTTGCACGAGCGGTAGCATCAACCTCTTCGTTAAACCACACCACCTCCAGCGGCGCTGGCGCTATTTTCCATTCTTCAGTTATTGCTTCAGCAACATAATACTGTTGCTGTTGAAACTGCTTACTGAGAAAACGGTTACTTTTATGGATGACCTGCCCAATGGTTTCCGCTGCAATATCACCAATATAGGGAGCCAACCACTCAGCTGGTTCCCATTCAGCAAGATCAAGTAAGGTGATAAGTTGCTGAACTACTTGGATATCACCTTCGACAATCAATTCACCACTACGCATCAAAGGTGAAAGCTGCTGACGATCCCGTAACTTTGCCAGCACAGCAACGTTCGTTTTCACTGTGCAATCCGCATCACCATCCCATTGGCTTAAAACATCAACCTGCCGCTCGCTAAATACTAATAGCAGAGGAAAGCTCACCTCACGCAACTCGATACTCAGCACTTTTCCTGCTAAGCGTAAACGTGCAGCTTTCAAACTTTTATCACGAAATAACACACTATTTAGTGATGTTTCTATAGCGGCAGTTATTAGTGGCGACAGCAAAGTTGGTTTCAGTGACAAGGATTTAAATATCAGTGATTTTAGCGGCATAACCAGATTCCTGTTAGAACTTGAAGCCCCGATGTAACGCAACAATGCCACCGGTTAAATTGGAATAGGTTACGTTTTCAAACCCGGCATCCATCATCATACCCTTCAGTGTTTCTTGGTCAGGGTGCATCCGAATAGACTCAGCTAAATAACGGTAGCTTTCAGAGTCCTGCGCCACAAGTTCACCAATCTTGGGCAAAATATGAAAGGAGTAAGCATCATAGGCTTTACTCAAAGGTTCCAGAAGTGGCTTAGAGAACTCAAGAACCAGTAAGCGACCACCGGGCTTTAATACCCGAAACATCGATCGCAGTGCCTTTTCTTTTTCAGTTACGTTTCTCAAGCCGAATGAAATGGTAATGCAATCAAAGTAATTATCAGGAAAAGGTAACGCTTCAGCATTCGCCTGAACATAGCTGACATTACCGACAATACCTTTATCGCGCAGCTTTTCACGGCCCATACGCAACATTGACTCGTTGATATCAGCCAGAACGACCTCACCCTGTTCCCCCACCAGACGAGAGAACTTAGCGGTTAAGTCGCCGGTACCACCTGCCAGATCCAATACCCGTTGACCGCGCCGAACACCGCTACAGTCAATAGTAAAGCGCTTCCAAATACGGTGAACACCGAATGACATCAGGTCATTCATCAGATCGTATTTAGCGGCTACGGAATGAAAAACTTCTGCCACCATGCCTTCTTTTTGTTCTTTGGCTACGGTGCGAAAACCAAAATGAGTGGTTTCCTTCTCCTGATCTACCATTTTCTGTGCCTGCTTTTCAGTCAATCTTTCGAGGAAGTGTACCAGAACTCCGATGAAAGCCCCACCTCACCTGGTATTAAGGCAACTGCTTAATCGCAGCTTTCTCAACATCATACAGAAGAGGAACATGCAACTAACCCTGATACTTCAGCGGTGCAGAATCACTTATCTCGGATTCTGCATCATCGGATAGCGCTAAATCGTCCTCAGGTTGATTTTCCAGACTGGCTTTCTCAGCCAGTGTTGGACTAATAGGCCGTTTTACCTCGACCCCCAGAGTACGAAAACCTTCAACTTGCCCTATCAGGTTACCACGGCCTTGCGACAGTTTGTTCATTGCCTGACGATAACTTAACTGTGCTTTATCGAGGCTTTGCCCCAACGACTCCATATCATCAACAAATAAACGTAATTTGTCATAGAGTTTGGCGGCTCTCTCCGCAATTCGTTGCGCATTTTGGCTTTGATGCTCGTAGCGCCATAAATTGGTAATAGTTCGTAAAGCCACCAGCAATGTTGTCGGACTAACCAACATAATATTGTGCTGTAGCGCTTCACTGATCAACTCAGGCTGACGGTCAATAGCCACCAAAAACGCAGGTTCAACGGGAATAAACATCAATACATAATCAAGCGAACGTAAACCAGGAAGTTGCTGATAATCCTTGCGACCCAGCATCCTGATATGCGCACGTAGTGACGATAAATGCTCACTTAATGCCGCTTCGCGCTCAATATCATCTTCACTGTTAAAATAGCGCTCATAGGCTGTCAGTGACATTTTAGCGTCAATAACAACATCTTTACCCTGCGGCAAGCGCACAATGACATCTGGCTGCATACGGCTATTAGTATCAATCTTTACACTAACCTGGGTTTGATATTCATAACCCTCGCGTAACCCCGAAGCTTCAAGTACCTTAGCTAAAACGACTTCACCCCAGTTTCCCTGGGTTTTATTATCCCCTTTGAGGGCCTTGGTCAGGTTTAGAGCTTCCCGCGCCATTTGAGCATTGAGCTGCTGTAAGCTACGGATTTCATGGGTTAAAGTATGGCGTTCACGAGCCTCTTGCCCAAAGCTATCCTGTACCTGTCTTCGGAAACCATCTAGCTGTTCCCGTAGAGGTAACAGTAAGCGATCCAAGCTTTGCTTATTTTGTTCATCTGCCCGACGGCCAGTTTGTTCAAAGATGCGATTTGCCAGATTTTCGAACTGAGTGGTTAGTCGTTGCTCACTATTAAGAAGCAGGCGTTGCTTCTCTTCTGCAGTCAGCCGTGTTTCTTCCAAACGAATAGTCACTTCGCGTAGTTCAGCTTCTTGCGCGCTATTGACTTCTCGTTGCGCTCGTAATTCTTGATTGAGCTGCTCACATTCATTGCGCCAATGAGCTAATTGTTGCAGTTTTTCAGCATTTGCCGCGAGCTGGCTGTGCAAATTACGCTGTTCTAATTCACTTTGTCGCAATTGCTGTTCATTGCGTTGCAAAAGGGCCTGCAATTCTAGAGTGTTTTGCTGAGACTGTTGCAATGACTGCTCCAGCAACCGCCGCTCAATATCCTGCTGTGCTTTATTGCGCTGCTGAGACAAACTGGCAATCAGCCAACCTATAAGCCCACCAAGCAGGCAGCCTCCCAGCCCATAAAATAAACTGATATCCACGGTTATCTCCCCATTAACCTAATGTCAGTCAAGGTAAGGGGATACTGTATGGATGTCCAGAGTGTTTTTCCGTTACATCCCATCTTGCGAAGCTGCGCGCATAAATAATAAGCAGATAAAAAACCGCTTATTTTACGACAAAGAAATGGGTTAAAACTGTCAGCCACAAAATATGGAGCAGCCTCAGAACTCATGCAAAGTTAATCTATCCAGTGAGATAGCCACTGAATACCAAAAGCACCAGGGGCAAGAATACCGAATGCCCAAATGATGGCAGATGTGATATTAGCCAACTGGAAATAGAATTTTGGCATAGCACATATTCCGGCGACTAACGGGACAACTGCGCGCAGTGGGCCAAAGAAGCGGCCAATAAAAGCACCAAAGAACCCCCAGCGCTCAAAGAAAGCATGGCCGCGGACGAGTAGCTGAGGGTTACGGGAAAGAGGCCACAGTGTGCCGACGCGATCTTTATAATGATCGCCAATCCAATAGGAGAGCCAGTCGCCAAAAAAAGCCCCTGCTACAGCAGCGGCCCAAATCGGCCAGAAGGAAATCCCACTTTCACCGATTAATGCGCCTAGTCCAAGCAAGATAACCGTGGCGGGTAGCAGTAAGGAAAGAAAGGCTAGCGACTCACCAAAAGCGAGAATAAACACGATAGGCATTGCCCATGTTTCATGTTCACGAACAAAATCAATAACTATAGTAATGACGTCATTTAAGGTCACAGGCATTTTCCTGTTATCAATACAGTAGCCATTAGCATACTCAATGTGTCGACATTTTTACTTAACAAAAAATAAACGGCCGGGAGATTCCGACCGTTTATCAGGACTAAAGCTATCGATTTAGGATATCAGGCGTTGGCAGTAACCACCTTATTGCCAGCCATCTCAGCTGATCTACGAATCCACAGCTCGCGCCATTTTTTCAGTGCTGATATCAGGATAATGACACCCAATGTCATCATGATGATAGAGATGATGCCATTAAACAGGTTGTAACCTTTCGCTGCTGAATTGAAGTACACGTGGGTGATCATCCAGTAACCAGCATAGTTTACGGTGACAAACAGGTAAGCCAATGGAATCACACAAGTCAGCATGTAAATCCGTTTGGTTGCCAGACGCAGAATAATAGTGGCACCGATAATCAAACCAACAGAAGCCATTAGCTGATTTGATACACCAAACAGCGCCCAGACTGAGTTGATATCACCAGAGTTAAGAAGGTAACCCCACAGCGCACAAGCAATAACACTGCATGCTAATGTGCCCGGCAACCAATCAGTACGTTTTAATGGAGCCCAAATATCGCCCAAGAAATCTTGCAGCAGGTAGCGAGCAACACGGGTACCTGAGTCAACAGCTGTCAGAATGAATACAGCTTCAAACATCACAACAAACTGGAAGAAATAAGCGGCCAGACTACTAAACCACGGCACACGAATGAAGATATCCGTCATACCCACAGCTAAGGTGACAGCACCGCCGGTACGACCATATAAATCTAAGCCAATTTCCTGACTCAGTTTTGGTAGATTAACCACTTCCATGCCCAGCACACTCCAGGCTTCGGCTGAAGAGTTAATCGCGAAGTAGTCAGCAGGATGCAGAGATGTTGCAGCGATCAAGGCCATGACCCCGACCATACACTCGGCCAGCATCGCACCAAAACCAACGGGTAAGATGTCACTCCATTTATCGATTTGTTTTGGTGTAGTACCTGAACCAATAAACGCGTGGAAACCAGAAATAGCGCCACAGGCAATGGTAATAGAGATAAATGGCCAAACTGGGCCAGCCAGAACCGGGCCACCGCCGTGGATAAACTGTGTTACTGCTGGGAATTGAATTTCAGGGTTAATAAATACAACGCCAACAATCAGTGCACCGAATACGCCGATTTTCATAAAGCTGGAGAGATAACCGCGAGGGGTCAATAACATCCAGACAGGTAGAGCCGTAGCGAAGAAAGCATACATTGGAAGAATGATACTGACGGTATCTGCTTTCAGCATGAGCCATTCGCCAAGCCAAGTATGTTCAATATAAGGGCCGACGAACACGCACACCATAATGGCGGCGATACCAACATAAGAAGCCCCTTTCATGCTGCCGGTCATGCGTTCCCATAAGCCAACACAAATCGCGATAGGGATTGTCATGAACACCGCGAAAGTACCCCAAGGGTTACGTTCCAGCGCATGTACTACAACCATTGATAACCCAGCCATAGTAATAGTAATTATAAATAGCATCGCCAGACCGGTACACCAGCCCGCGACTGGCCCGAGTTCTGATTTAGCCACTTCAGATAGGGATTTACCCTGATGTTTCATCGAAGCGAACAGCACAACGGTATCGTGAACGGCACCGCCGATAACACAACCAATCAATAACCACAGGAAGCCAGGTAAATAACCATACTGGGCCGCCAATACAGGGCCAACTAAGGGACCAGCCGCAGCAATGGCTGCAAAGTGGCTACCAAAGTTCACCCATTTTTTAGTTGGGACGTAATCTTTACCATCTTCAAAGGTGTGGGAAGGTGTTACTTCACTGTCATCGACGCGCAGGACCTTACGAACAAAAAAGATACCGTATAAACGGTAGCAGATCACAAGGACACACGCTGAGGCGATAACAAAGGTAATCGCATGTTGCATGAGCATTCTCTCCAGGGAATTTGTCAGGCGTTAACATACGCCTGCTCCCCAAGAGAAATATCAGCGAATTGGTTAAGCGGTAGTTTGCATCATTAAACGGTTAAAAAGAGCCACTTAGTGGCTCAGACTGCTGACAAACTTCGATAACTCGATCTTGGCTGGTGAGGACAGGTAGAAGAGTAAAGCGTGCGCGCCAGGGACGGCGCGGCTCGAGCCCCCAGGGAAGCTTGTTTTAACAAAAGAAGTATGGCGTCTTTACGAACTGCTTGTTTTCACCGTTACGGGCACTTTGTCATTAACCTCAGCCACTTAGTAGTGGCTCAATACAGGAGGAATAAGAAGATCAATCTCTTGGTAAACGATTACTCCAGGAAATATGACTGCAACTTTTCGCGCTCAATGCTGCCAAGACCAAATTCCTGCTGTAGCCATTGCTCGCGGCTCCCGTAACGCTCTTGAATACATCGCAGTGCAGTTTGAATAAACTCTTCTCGAGCCGACAATACAAATGCAAACTGCCCTAGCGCCTGAGAATTTAGTTTTAATGCCAATTCCGCCAGCATGTGTTCACGGAAAGGTGCCAGTGTTGTTTCAGTCAACAGGTAATCTTCCAATACCGTCGATTCATCAGCGCCTAAAGCAAACAACACCAAAGCCGAACCCACGCCAGTGCGGTCTTTCCCGACGGCACAATGCTGTACCACGCCAGCAGCTGCATGCTCTGGTGAGGCACTATTTTGTAGCAAACTGACTAACTGTTTATAAGCTTGATTATTAAATGGCAGGCGACGGTACAGCTCTAACATGAATGCTCTGGCATCAAATGTTGCTAACGTCTCGTTAGTCAGTTTTTCCAGATTGGCGTTAACTTCACTGCTGAGGGGGTTGGCTGGAATATTGTGATAACTGGCACCTTGCCACACAATATCGGGCTTAGCCTGAACTTCATCCGCATCGCGGTAATCAAGGATTTGAGCGACAGAGCCGCTGCTAAGAACAGCACAATCTTTGGTGCTCAAACGGTCAAGTGATCCTGAACGAAACAATAACCCGCGCTTAATACGCCGGCCATCGGCAACGACGTTACCACCAAGATCACGGAAGTTAATACCACCATCCAGTGGCAGTAGGGAAGGATGAGATAGAGCGGATGTCGTCATGTTTTCCTCTTATTTTACTGTCCATTATAAGAACTATGACATTAACAGATAATCAGCCGAAAAAAAGAACGGGCCAGTAAACTGACCCGCTCATTTGGTATTCATTGATTCGCTTATTGCGGGTTTTACCCATAGGCCGCTGTATTACAGCAGGCGACGAGCCGCCTCAACGACGATTTTTACTGCGTGGCTTTCAGTCGCTTTCATGGTTTCTTCGTTCGGGATCTCTTGCTGGGTGCGGTTAACAATCACACCTGCGACCATACCGGCACGCAAGCCTTGGCTAGCACACATTGTCAGCAAAGTGGCAGATTCCATTTCATAATTCATCACGCCCATAGATTGCCATTCTTCCATAGAACCTTTAAAGCGGCGAACAACACGTCCAGAGTATGTATCGTAACGTTCCTGCCCTGGATAGAAAGTATCTGAAGACGCGGTAACGCCAATATGAGTCGTCGCACCGACTGATTTAGCCGCGTTAACTAATGCCGTGGTGCAATCAAAATCAGCCACCGCCGGGAATTCCATTGGTGCAAAGTGCAAGCTGGCACCGTCTAAACGCACCGCTGCGGTGGTGACCAATACATCACCAACATTAATATGTGGCTGAATAGCACCTGTAGTACCAATACGTAGGAACGTCCGCACACCAAGTTGTGCCAACTCTTCAACTGCAATAGAAGTTGATGGGCCACCAATACCGGTTGAGCAGACAATCACAGCTTTGCCATCGAGTTCGGCACGCCACGAAGTAAATTCACGATGTGAAGCCAGATGCACTGGGTTATCCATCAATTTAGCGATTTTCTCAACACGCTGTGGATCACCCGGAACGATCGCCAGAGTCGCCCCTTGCAAATCATTTTTAGTCAGGCCCAAGTGAAAAACGTCTGATTTAGCCATGTGTGAGACTCCTCTTTCATGAGAGATGTTATGTCCGTCATACTTCAAGCTGCATATGCGTTGGCTACGTTTAATCCCCAGAATCACTTGCTTATGTAAACTCATCGGAATTAATTCACTTACCGCCTTCCTGCAACTCGAATTATTTAGGAATATAGGGAGGTACAAAGGAATACTTTACTCAAAATCATCACATAATTTCGTGACGACAATCACCTTGATAAAAGAAATGATAAATACAAATACATTAAAAATGTGATTTAAATCACACATTAAGACTGTATAGCCTGAAATTTATACAAACACCGCCCACCGCAGTAGTGATTTATATATGAATATCAATAGTAGGACTCATTGAGCAATGTTGGATGAATATCTTGTTATCAGCGACTGACTTATCTACCGTACTCATGCCGCAATAAAATGCTTAATTACTGTAAACCTCATCTCATTAATCCCAAAGATTACCTATAGTTAAAGTCGTCAACAGCAAATACCAAGGGCGATGGATAGCTCAACCCAATAAGATTTTACCGAGTCATACTTTCCTCATTTCATAAGGAGACCACCATGAAAACTGATCAATCTATGACTCTCAGGCAGGCGACAAGCGGATTCACACCCGCAGTAGATCCTCTGGCCTCGACGATCCGCCATACCGATCAACAAGGTATTCACTGCACAGAAACTACCATCCCATCTCAAGGCGATGAGTTGCCAGCTTATATTGCCAAACCGGCCCAACACTCGGGGCCATATCCTGTGGTGATTGTTGTGCAGGAAATCTTTGGTGTGCATGAGCACATTCAAGATATCTGCCGCAGATTGGCAAAGCAGGGTTATCTGGCCATTGCTCCTGAGCTGTTTTTCCGCCAAGGTGATGCCAAAGAATATGATGATATCAATGCGTTAGTTAAAAACTTGGTTAGTAAGGTACCCGATCGACAAGTCATGGTAGATCTTGATCATACTGCCCACTGGGCATCGCGCCACGGTGGCGACACCAGCAAATTAGCCATTACTGGTTTTTGCTGGGGTGGGCGTATTGCATGGCTATATGCCGCCCATAATCCACAATTAAAAGCCGCAGTGGCCTGGTATGGCAAACTGGTAGGAGAAAAAACTTTACTGTTACCAAGATATCCGGTTGATGTTGCCATCGACCTTAGCGCCCCCGTGCTGGGGCTGTATGGTGGTAAAGACGGTAGTATCACGCAAGAGCATATCGATACCATGCGTCAGGCATTGCGAGCAGCAAATGCTGATGCCGAAATCATTGTTTATCCAGATGCAGGGCATGCCTTTAACGCTGATTACCGCCCAAGCTACCACGAAGAATCGGCACTGGATGGCTGGCAGCGCATGCTTGATTGGTTTGCGCAGCACGGAGTCGCAGCGAATCCTATTAACGAAGATGATAAATAACAGCCATAAAAAAGGGCGCAAGATATGCGCCCAAAGTTTCACAACACAGAGTAAACCGTTATTAATCAGACTTGTTCTTCACGCAGACGTTGTGCTGCCAGTACCATGTTTGCCAGAGCCTGGCGGGTTTCCGGCCAACCACGGGTTTTCAGGCCACAGTCGGGGTTAACCCACAGACGTTCCGCCGGGATACGCTGGGCCGCTTTGCGCAGTAAAGCTTCAATCCATTCCACACTTGGCACATTCGGCGAGTGAATATCATAAACACCGGGACCAATTTCATTCGGATACGCGAAATCTTCAAATGATTCCAACAGTTCCATATCTGAGCGGGAGGTTTCGATGGTAATCACGTCAGCATCCAGCGCAGCAATGGAATCCATGATGTCATTGAATTCGCAATAACACATATGGGTGTGAATCTGAGTATCGTTTTGCGCAACCGCAGCATTCAATTTAAAAGCATCAACCGCCCACTGTAGATAAGCTTGCCAGTCAGTACGGCGCAGAGGTAGGCCTTCACGCAGCGCTGGTTCATCTATCTGGATGATACCGATACCGGCTTTTTCCAGATCTTCCACTTCATCACGCAGTGCCAACGCAATTTGCTTCGCGATGGTTTCGCGGCTGACATCTTCACGTGGGAATGACCAACACAGAATAGTCACCGGCCCAGTCAACATGCCTTTTACCGGTTTATCGGTAAGTGATTGAGCATATTTCGCCCATTCAACGGTGATGGCTTCAGGGCGGCTGATATCTCCAATAATCACTGGTGGCTTAACGCAACGTGAACCGTAGCTCTGTACCCAACCATTTTGTGTAAAGACAAAACCGTCCAGATGCTCGCCGAAATATTCCACCATGTCATTACGTTCAGCTTCGCCATGAACCAACACATCCAGCCCCAAACGTTCCTGTTCAGCAATAGCTTGTTTGATGTGTTCGCTAATACCGGTGCGGTAGTTTTTACCATCCAGGCGGCCTTGCTTGAAGTCCAAACGCAAGCCACGGATCTCGGTCGTTTGTGGGAATGAGCCGATGGTCGTGGTCGGCCAGGCCGGTAAGTTAAAGCGCTTACGTTGGGCAGTTGCACGTGCTTCGTAAGGTTGTTGGCGTTCAATATCTTGCGCGGTGATCGCCGCCAAACGCTGTTCTACTTGCGGATTATGCACACGGCTGGAAGCGCGACGAGCACGAATTGGTGCACTATAAGCCGCTAATTCAGCCAGTTTGGCTTCACTTGGTGCATTCAATGCCTGGGTCAACAGCGCCAGTTCGGCACATTTTTGCAGGGCGAAAGCAAACCAGCTCTTCACTTCAGCATCAAGACGCGTTTCTTCACTTAAATCAATTGGGCTATGCAATAAGGAACAAGAACTCCCCAGCCACAGCGGGCGGCTATTCACCAACGGTTGCAAGCGCTCAAACCAGTGACTCAGATCGGCACGCCATACGTTACGGCCATTGATAACGCCCAGTGATAGCAACCACTCTTGCGGCAATGTTGCATTCAGCTCAGCAATATCATCCTGACCGGCAACCACATCAACATGCAGCCCTTGCACTGGCAGAGCGCGGATAATGTCGAGGTTATGACCGATACTGTCGAAATAGGTGGTCAGCAACAATTTAACCTGACCTTGCAGCGCTTGATAAGCCGGTTGATAAGCATCCAGCCACTCTGGTGGCAATTCCAGCACCAATGCCGGTTCGTCAATTTGCACCCACTCGATACCGCGTTTGGCCAATTCACCCAACACTTGCTGGTAAACCGGCAGAATGTCATTCAATAATGACAAGCGATCAAACTGCTCACCTTTCACTTTACCCAGCCACAGATACGTTACCGGGCCAAGCAGTACCGGCTTGATTTTGTGACCTAATGCTAATGCTTCATCCACTTCATCCAACAGCTGAGTCCAGCCCAGTTTGAACTGCTGACCTTGTTGGAACTCTGGCACCATGTAGTGATAATTGGTATTAAACCACTTGGTCATTTCTGCCGCAGCTGCCGGTGTACCGGTTGGTGCTCGGCCACGGCCAATGCGGAATAAGGTATCTAAATCAATCGAACCATCAGCATTCTGATGGCGTTCCGGGACGTTACCTAACAGCAAACTAGTGGTCAGAACATGGTCATACCAGGCGAAATCACCGACTGGCACTAAATCAACGCCAGCTTGCTGTTGCTGTTGCCAATGGCGGGCGCGCAATTCACGACCCACATTGAGCAATTCTTCTTGCGTGGAGTTGCCTGCCCAGTAACTTTCTTGTGCTTTTTTCAGTTCACGTTTCAGACCTACACGCGGAAAACCCAGTGTGTGATTTAAAATTGTCATCGTCTTATTTCCCATTTAGCCATCCAGATGTTTACACATCCATAATCAGCAGGTACTGTATTAATCACAAGCGCAATTTGCTCACTGTCACTGTGAAGGACTCTCATGATCGAACTGAAACACTTACGCACCCTGCAAGCTCTGCGTAATACCGGCTCACTGGCTGCAGCAGCAACACAACTTCATCAGACTCAATCGGCGTTGTCCCATCAATTCAGTGATCTGGAACAGCGCCTCGGTTTTCGTCTGTTTGTGCGTAAAAGTCAGCCGTTACGTTTCACAACGCAAGGTGAGATCCTGTTGCAGTTGGCGGAACAAGTGCTGCCGCAAATCAAGCAAGCGCTGCAAACCTGCAACGAACCACACCAAACTGCGCTGCGTATCGCCATCGAATGCCATAGCTGTATTCAATGGCTGACACCTGCTCTGGATAATTTCCACAAAAGCTGGCCGCAAGTGGCGATGGACTTCAAATCAGGCGTGACTTTCGATCCACAACCAGCCTTGCAGCAAGGGGAGTTGGATCTGGTGCTGACATCGGATATTTTGCCGCGCAGTGGCCTGCACTATTCGCCGATGTTTGATTTTGAGGTGCGTTTGGTATTGGCACCTGACCATCCATTAGCCAATAAAGCTCGCATCGAGCCGGAAGATTTGGCACAAGAAGTGTTGATGATTTACCCGGTGCAACGCCAACGGTTGGATATCTGGCGGCATTTTCTGCAACCGGCGGGGATCAATCCCGCATTGAAAAATGTTGATAACACCTTACTGCTGATTCAAATGGTCTCAGCACGAATGGGGATCGCCGCCCTGCCACACTGGGTGGTAGAGAGCTTCGAACGTCAGGGGCTGGTGGTGACGAAAACACTGGGAAATGGTTTGTGGAGCCGGTTATACGCTGCCGTCCGAGATGGAGAACAGCGCCAACCGGTCACTGAAGCTTTTATTCGTTCGGCCCGGCAACACGCTTGCGAGAGTCTGCCGTTTGTAAAGAATGCGGAGCGACCCAACACCGGTGTACCCATAGCGAGGCCATTATCACAATTGCCCCAATGATAAAGCTGGGCCAATGGGGCTTTTCTTGCCAAATGGCCAGATTCACCAGTAACCCAGCCGGAACATGCACGTTATTCATGATACCCAGAGTGCCGGCATCGACTTGTGTCGCACCATAGTTCCACATGAAGTAGCCCAAGGCCGAAGCCCCGACACCCAGCCAAACCAGCACCCCCCACTGCAACGGCGTGGTGGGCAGTTTTTGTGGATTGCCGAAAGCAAACCAGGCAATGACAGCGACCATCAAAGCACCAACATAGAACCATGAAAAGGCCACATGCTGCGGGATAGGATGGACTTCCATCAAGCGTTTGTAGCCCACCTGTCCGATGGCAAAACAGATATTTGCCGCCTGAACCAGAACCAATCCCCACCAAAAATGTTCACTGAGATGGTCATAACGGATGATTGCCGCCCCAGCCACAGCCAACAAAGCGCTGAGGGCATAGCCCCACCGCAGCCGCTGGCGGCGCAGCAAATCATAGATTAATGTGACATACAGCGGTGTCATCACGGTGAACAGCAGAAACTCCGGTACCGTCAAATAGAGATACGCACGGAAGCTGAACAAGTACATGATACCCAGTTGGATTGCGCCCACCGTCATATACAGCACAATCACCCGCCAATTGATATTGCGCCAACGCAGGAAAGGCAAGAAGACCAGCGCTGCCAACCCGACGCGCATAAGCACAGAGAACCAGCTGTCCACCTGACCGGCCAGATATTCGCCAATCAGGCTAAAAGAGAACGCCCACAAGATAGTGGTAATAATCAGTAACAACACAATAATTGGCTCTTTGAGGTGATAAAGCGCAATTGTAACGGAAGTTGAACACTAATTATTAGCAAAGACAGTTTACATGTGAACAATAATAAACCAAACGAATGATATCCACTATCAGGAATGCCATTCGTTGGAGAAAACGCATTTTCTGCTGTTAAGACATCCCGACACCAATAATGGTCAGAATCAGTGGGGTCGTCACCGCCGCGAGCACCGTGGACATCACTAAACTGGCGGCGGCGGGGCCGGTCAGCACATTAAATTGGCGCGACATCAGATAGACGTTTACACCCGTTGCCATTGACCCGAGCAATACCACCACCTGTGTTTCCAGCGCGGGTAAATTCATTGCCCACGCCAGCGCCCATATCACCATCGGCTGTACTATCAGTTTCAGAAAGCAGATAGCACTGCTGATTTGCCAGCCCTCACTCACGCGATATTCCGCCAACCCCATGCCCAGCACAATCAATGACAGCGGCGGAGCCACCTGCCCCAGCATAGTGACCGGTTGGTCGATAAATTGCGGCAATTGTAAACCGGTCAGGCTAAATAAAGTACCGGATATGATCCCGATAATCAGGGGGTTAGTCAGTACACTACGGGCGGTTTTCGCAAACCCGGCTAACGTTGGTGAGCCATTGCGCGCCCACTCCACGGAGATAGTGACTAATGTCCACAAGATCAATCCGTTAAATACCAATACCAACGCCACTGCGGGAATAGATTTTTCTCCCAGCATAATGGTGGCAATGGGTAGCCCCAGCATCACGTTATTGGAAAAAATCCCCCCGAGGGCAAATACCGAGCCGGATACACCATCCAGATGAAATACCCGGCTGGCGATGATTCGCCCGATAACAAAGACCACCAGACAGCTGCCAAAAAAGGCAATCAACAAGCGGGCATCTACCGCAGGGCGTTCAGAGAAATCGCACATCATACGAAACAGCATGGCAGGTAACGCGAGGGAAAAGACAAAACGGGTCAAGCCATCGGTGATGGTAGATGGCCATTTACCAAATCGAACCAAACCGTAGCCCAGTGCGAGTAGAACAAACAGCGGCGAAGACAAAACAATCTGGTGCCAGAGCGAAATAACAAAGGCGGGCATGGTTCACTTCCTGTCAAGCCGGGCCAGGTCAGCCCGTAAATGTAAGAATGACTGACCGCTCTGTTTCCTTTTCTGTTTATATCAAAGTCATTGGAGTTACAGGTAGGCAGCAAGCTAACGCCCCTGTGGCTTCAAGGACGAGGATACTATATCAAAGTCATTGGCGTTACAGGTAGGCAGCAAACGAGCACATCCCGATGAGCATACACAAGTATGTGATTCGGGTGAGTGAGCGCAGCTAACGCCCCAGTAGCTTCAAGGACGAGGATATATCAAATCTATACGGTCAGTACAGACACAGTCAACGCCCCAATTTAACAATTCCTGCGCCCGCGCGGGTTGGTTGACGGTATAAACCAAAATACGCAGCCCTGCGGCTTTGAGTAACGCCACCCGCTCGGCTGTCAGTTGTTTGTGGTTGATATGCAAAGAAACGCAATCCAACTCGCGAGTCATCGCCTGCCAGTTATCATCCCATTTATCCAGCAATAAGCCGCGCGGCAACTCAGGTGCTGCCTGCTGCGCTGCCACTAATGCCTCATACGAAAAAGAGGATAATAACGGTGGAATCGCCTGACCTTGCCATAATAAGCGAGCAGCTAAAGCAATGGCCCGGCCGGTCGGGGTTTCAGCCCCGGTGGTCGGTTTAATTTCAATATTTACCGCCATACCATACTGGGCACAACGGGCCGCCACCTCAGAGAGCAATGGCAGGCGCTCACCACGAAATGCGGTGCTATACCAATCACCGGCATCCAGCTGAATCAGCTTTTCCCAAGGTAAATCTCCGGCCACGCCCCAGCCATTGCTGGTGCGATCCAGCGTGTCGTCATGCAGTAGAAATATCTGGCCGTCTTGCGATAACTTGGCATCAAACTCAATCATCTTGTGGCCGTGACGCGCGCCGACATCAATCGCCGCCAGCGTATTTTCTGGCGCTAATGAACCGCCACCGCGATGAGCAACAATCGTTGGATAAGGCCAGTTTTTACTCATGATTCCATCCGTAGTCCGCTTTCTGAATCAAAAAAGTGCAGCGCCGCAGGTGGCAGATACAAGTGCAATATACTGCCCGCCGCGGGCATCTCTTCATGGGATAAACGGGCGATCACACTCTGCCCCCCCCACTGCCCGTGCGCTAAATTATCCGCCCCCAACAATTCGAGCGTTAATAGAGTCATAGGCACACCCTGCGCTGAGGTTTTTTGCTGAGATACTGTTGGCTGAGATGCCGTTTGCTGAATATGCTCCGGACGGATACCCAGGGTCAAGCGCCGATCTGCCCATTGTGGCCGTGGAACCTCCAGCGGCAAAGTCATTCCGTCCGCTAAAATAAAGGCTCGCCCATCCGGGCTGACGGTGCCAGCTAATAGGTTCATCGCCGGTGAGCCGATAAAGCTGGCAACAAATAGAGTCGCAGGTCGTTGATACACTTCACTTGGCGTACCAATTTGCTCCGCCACGCCTTTGTTCATCACAATCACCCGCTGGGCCAGCGTCATGGCTTCAACCTGATCATGAGTGACATACAAACTGGTGGTTTTTAATCGCCGATGTAACTGTTGCAGCTCAAGGCGCATCTGTACCCGCAGCTTGGCATCGAGATTGGACAGCGGCTCGTCGAATAGGAACACCGCCGGTTCGCGCACAATGGCGCGGCCCATCGCAACCCGCTGGCGCTGACCGCCGGATAACTCGCGCGGTTTGCGTTTGAGCAGTGGCTCTAGTTCCAAAATACGAGCGGCTTCATCCACACGTAGGCGAATCTGCTCTTTGCCAAAACCACGGATTTTCAAGCCATAAGCCATATTGTCAAACACGCTCATATGGGGATATAGCGCATAGTTCTGAAACACCATGGCGATGCCACGATCTTTGGGTTCCATATCCGTCACCCGCAGATTATCGATATAGATATCTCCGCTGGTGGTACGTTCTAGCCCTGCGACCATACGCAGCAATGTCGATTTACCGCAACCGGACGGGCCGACCATCACGATGAATTCACCATCAGCGACATCTAAATCAATTTGCTTTATTACTGGCGTCACGCCGTCATAAGATTTGGTTACTGCTTGAAGCTTTAAACATGCCATATCAGATTACTTCTCACTGTCTACCAGGCCGCGTACAAACCAACGCTGCATCAGAAGGACCACCGCGACCGGTGGAATTAAAGTCAAAATCATTGCTGCCATCACCTGATTCCACTGAGTTGGAGCGCCCGAACTGGAAATCATGCTTCGGATCCCCGCTACCGCCGTCCCCATAGAAGCATCACTGGTAATCAGGATTGGCCAGAGATATTGGTTCCAACCATAGATAAAAGTGATAACAAACAGCGCTGCCAAATTGGTTTTTGATAGCGGCAAAACGATATCCCAGAAAAAGCGCATAGCACCCGCCCCATCAATGCGCGCTGCTTCCAATAGCTCATCTGGCAAGGTCATAAAGAACTGGCGGAATAAGAAAGTGGCGGTAGCGGATGCCATCAGCGGTAGAGTCAGACCGGTGTAGCTATCTAGCATATTCAGGTTGGCGATCACCTGAATCGTCGGGAAAATTCGCACTTCAACCGGCAGCATTAGGGTGAGGAAAATTAGCCAGAAGAACAGGTTACGTAGCGGGAAGCGGAAATAGACGATGGCATAGGCAGACAGCATCGATACCGTGATTTTGCCGACGGTAATCGCCAATGCCATCACAAAGCTATTAAACAGCATCAAGCCAAAAGGTGCGCTGTTATTGCCCACACCAGCATGCCAAATATGGCTGATGTTCTGCCATAAATGCGGGCCAGGAATCAGCGTCATTGGCACCTGGAACACCTGGGTGTCATCCAGAGACGCCGCGACAAAGGCCACGTACAGCGGGAACAGAATCAACAGCACGCCGATAATCAGCATGACGTGGCAAAAGATATCCAGCCCACGGCGATTCTCAATCATTGGTAACGCACCTTACGCTCAACAAAGCGGAACTGGATAACCGTCAGGCCAATCACCAGCAACATCAGAACAACCGACTGAGCCGCTGAACTGGATAAATCCAACCCGGCAAAACCTTCGCGGTAAATTTTATAAATCAGAGTGGTGGTCGCCTGCATCGGGCCACCGCCTGTTGCGGCATCAATTACCGGGAAAGTATCGAAGAAGGCATAGACCAGATTCACCACCAGCAGAAAGAAGCTCACCGGTGAAATCAGCGGCAAGACCAAATTGAAGAAGCGGCGCACTGGCCCGGCTCCGTCAATGGCTGCGGCTTCAACTAATGAGCGCGGGATGGATTGCAGTGCAGCAAGGAAAAATAAGAAGTTATAACTGATTTGCTTCCACACCGACGCCAATACCACCAGGAACATCGCCTGCCCACTATTTTGGGCGTGATTCCAGTTGTAACCGAGTGAGGCCAGAAAATGAGTGATCAACCCCAGACCGGGATTGAACAAAAAGATCCACAACACTGCCGCCACGGCAGGGGCTACGGCATAAGGCAGAATCATTAAAGTTTGATAGATACGGCTGCCGCGCAGCACATAATCCACCATCGCCGCCAGAAATAGCGACACCACTAAGCCAATTCCCGCCACCAGCGAGCTAAAAATCAGTGTGGTGTAAAATGAAGCCAAATAATATTCATCGTGAAACAGCGCAATAAAGTTACTCAGCCCAACAAATTCGCTGGAAAGGCCGAATGGATCGAGCATTTGTACCGAATACCACAGTGCTTCACCGGCGGGCCACAGGAAGAAAACGGCGGTAATAGCCAGTTGCGGTAATACCAGCAGGTAAGGTAACCAACTACAGGAAAAACCGGGACGGGAAGATGACATAAAATTAACCGTTTATCGAACAAGATGCTAATGGCAACACAGAGTCATTGGCCTGACGAATACGGCCAGTTTGGGTGCCAAAACATCTCACTCAAACTGGCTGGTAAAGTAGCCAAATAATATTACTTGTTGGTTTGCTCGAAACGACGCAGCAACACATCACCTCGTGACACAGCGGTATCTAATGCTTGCTGTGGCGTTTTCTTGCCAGTCCAAACACCTTCCAGTTCTTCATCCACCACCGTGCGAATCTGTGGCATATTGCCCAAACGCAAGCCCTTGGTGTACGGCAATGGCGGCTTGTTCAGCATTTGGCGAGTAGCAACATCAGCGCCTGGATTCTTGTCATAGAAGCCCTGTTGCTTAGTCAACTCATACGCGGCAGTGGTGATAGGCAAGTAGCCTGTCTTCTGGTGCCATTCAGCAGCAATTTCCGGCTGGGTCAGGAATTGTAGGAATTCAGCTACGCCCTTATAAGTATCTTTGTCTTTACCATCCATCACCCACAGGCTGGCACCACCAATAATGGCGTTTTGTGGCGCATTTTTGGCATCCGCGTCATAAGGCATCATGCCCACACCGTAATTAAATTTGGCGTAATGGCGTATATCCGCAAGTGATCCGGAAGAGGCGGTGGTAATAGCACAATCACCGTTATAGAACTTGGCAGTCGATTCATCTTTACGACCAAAATAGGTGAAATCACCTTTCTTGTTCATATCAGACAGCAATTGAATATGCTTAACTTGCAAAGGCTTATTGAATTCCAATACCGCATCGGTGCCATCAAAACCATTATTACGGCTGGCAATTGGCTGACCATGCCACGCACTGAAGTTTTCAATTTGAATCCACCCCTGCCAGCCGCTGGCATAACCACAACTTGATCCCGCAGCACGTAATTTAGCGGTATCTTCGGCCAATTCTTGCCAGGTTTTAGGCGGTTGATCTGGATTCAAACCCGCTTTTTTGAAAGCATCTTTGTTGTAATACAACACCGGCGTAGAGCTGTTAAATGGCTGAGATAATAAGTGGCCAGTTTTAGCATCAGTGTAATAACCCGCAACCGTCGGGACGAAAACCGATTCATCAAAATTAATATTGGCGTCTTTAAATACCTGGAATACCGGCTTAATCGCCTTACTCGCCATCATGGTGGCGGTGCCAACTTCATAAACCTGCAAAATAGCTGGCGCTTTCCCTGAACGGAAAGCAGCAATGCCCGCCGCCAGACTTTGTTCATAGTTGCCTTTATAGACCGGCACAATTTTATAATCGCTATGCGACTGGTTAAAGCGATCAGCTAACGAGTTAACTTCTACGCCTAACTCCCCTTCCATCGAGTGCCAGAAAGGAATCTCAGTTACCGCCATCGCATTGGCACTGAATGCCAAGGTCAGCGCGACACAAATCGACGTTTTACCAATAGAATTGTTAAACATATCTGGCCCCTGAATAAATCTGTATGGCCCATCACAATGAATTACGCGGATGAGCGAAATAAATCAGTTTTTGTTCGGAAGCAAACATGACACCTTTTCATGACAGAAATATAACCTTCATATGACAGGAAAGTGACAAAACAATGAAAATACCGGGTCAAACATGTGTCAGACAAGTTAATCTTTTAAATAACACTTATTAGTCAATAATGACTGTTTATTTCCTTAAAAAACAAACCCGACATAAAAATAATCGTGAAATTAATTAAACTTAAACGTCAATCAATCATTAATAATATACATCAAGCATAATAATATATTATTTATCACATTGAATAATAGAATGATGAAAACCAAATAAAATAGGACCAACTCTTACTTGAAGTAATGCCATTTAAAATGTTAGTGTTCTTCCCGGCTTCGGAGAGGTGTATTAACGCAACTATTTAACGCCCTCGTTATCATTGCCATATACACATAAGCCACTCGCATTATTAATTCCTTTCCATTTATGGATAAGGTTTTCATATAACACATAACGGACTATCGGATATTTACGATGAAAAAGACACTACTTTCAATTATGACTATGGCAGCACTAGCTAGTAGTACTGTTGTTTGCGCAGTACCAATGCATAAAGACATACCAATTACAGCAGAGATCCATAGCTCCATCTCTGTGACAAAAAATGGTGGTGATCAACTTAATAATATTGAGTTAGCATACGACTCTATAGCTAATGATGGTACATTCGAATATACCGAGGATATTACAATACAAAGTAACTCGGGTTCTAAAGTAAGAATAAAGCTCAGAGAACCTCTAACTATAGAAAATGATCAAGGTGCGCTTAAAGGATTTGATGATATTATAGTTAGGATAGGAGGAACTGAGTTAGCTACTGTCGATAAAACTTTTTTATTAAATGGTCATAATCAGACTAATAATAAACTAGTTATCCGGGCTAAAAAACCCGGAGATGCTGTATCAGGTGAAATATACACTGGGACTCTTGCTCTTGCTATCGAAGATGACATCTAATTAAGTAAATGTTGTAACTTTTATAGTTAATATATACAGCCAGCCAGGGGCTAACCTCTGGCTGCGATCCCAATTTAGTAAAATATATCGATTAATAGTATTAATAAAACTATTCATATAAAAATGTATTTATCAGAATGTACATATTGTCATTATTGAATGATGGAATGGAATCCTATGACAAATAACGCAATAATTAGAAAAATAAATTCATTTATTTTTCTAATTAGCATAATTAATTCAGCTTGTGCAGAAGATATAACCATTGAATATTTAGTTCCCGCTGGTTTTTCTGCCGCTGAAGAACATAATACACTGCAATTATTGGGTATATTAGACGGGAAACCACTGCCTAGCCCGCTGTTCTTCTCAGAAGAAAAGCAACAATTAAGCTTTGTTCAACAACAATATCGCGATAACCATATTGATGAATCTGCCATTGCATTATTAAGCGATATTTTACCGCAAATTCCTTATTTACAATGCCAAAATGGTTGTGACTATATCTTATCGAATCATCGTGTCACCGTAGATAAAGTCAATCATGTTGTTACCATATCCAATAACAGCAATCGATATTTTATGCCGGTAACCACTTGGGGGCTGGTACATAACCAATCCTTTGATCTGCGTATGACCGCCAAAAATTACCGCGCTATTTCCGCGCGAGGGCAAGGATATATTGGTTTGCCTTTTCAATCCTTTGGCTTTGTAAATTGGTTCTATAACGCCACTCGAACCAAAAATAATTACGCATTCGACAATCAATCACAATATCAGCAACAAACCCAGGTGGGCATCGGCAGTTGGTATCTACAAAAGAACTTTCAAGCACACTATTTGCGGGCTGGTCGGCAAAACAATCTTGATAACAGCGCGGGTAGCATTCACACCCTAATCTACCCGTCTTTAGACCAATTCGTTACTCTGGGTAGCCAAAGCTATTTAGCCATTGATAAACCTTCGGCAGGCAGTTTAGTGCTGTATGCCACCAGCGAGGGTGATTTTGAAATTTACCGCGATGGTCAACTGATCCGCCGTATTCCAGCCCAACTGGGCCGTAACGAAATTGATTACAGCCAACTGCCCGGTGGCTATTACACCGCTGAGATTCGTTTAGTGGATCGCACCGGAAAAGTCATCAATCAGGAAAGTCAGACCATCAGTAATATTGGTACACAAACCAATAATGGCTGGTTCCTGACCCTTGGCAAAGGTGCTGTGCGTAACAGTAGTCATCCTCATCTGATGCAATTTGGCCGCAGCATGAACCTGAAAAGTCTGCAAACTAATGTCACGCTACTAAAAGACACCGCCAGCCACTGGGCCGCAGAAGGTAATGCCTCGCATCCTTTGGGCGTTTCCAGTCTGGATATCACCCCAACGCTGGGAATAATGTCAGGTGAAAAACACAGTGGAGGATATTTACGCTTAACCGGTGGGAACTCTGATTTAGGGTATGCATCGGTTGCTCGTTACCAAACACCAGATGTCTCAATATACGCACCAAACGCGGGCAGCACCTCAGCCTCTTATAGCCGTCGTTTTGGGCCAACCCAACTAAGTTATCAATTCAATCAATATAAAAATAGCACTCAGCACCGTATTCAAAGTCGCTGGAACTGGCGGCGACCACAATATGGCATTGCTCTGTCACTCGGCGTGCAAAAGGGCGGCCAATGGAACAGCCAAAATAATTACGGCGTATTTCTCAATACCACTCTGTCTTTCCTCAAAAGTAGCGCCAGTATCAACAGTGCCTATACCCGACAACAGTTGACAACCAGTGCCAGCTATCAAAAAGAGTTTAGTGATAACTACGGCACCAGCACTTTTGGTATTAATGGCAGCACCAGTGGGAAAAGCAATAGCGTGGGTAGTTTTGCCAGTCGTAGAGGCAGCCGTGGCGATGTCTCGGCACGTTTTGGTATTGATAATAAGATAGCCAATGGTGGATTCAGCTATAACGGCATGCTGGCTATCGGCCCCCAAGGTATTGCACCAGGCCGCAGTAGCTACAGTGGCACCGCATTACTGATAGAAACACCGGATCTGGCGGGTACTCCTTATAGCTTCAATGCAGAAGGGCACCCAATAACTGGCGGCGGTACCTACGCAATACCCATTCCCCGCTACCAAGACAGTTTGTTCATCCGCACCCATAGCAATCGCAGTGATCTGGATATGAACATTCGGTTGCCGGTCAATATCGTGCGCGCTCATCCGGGCCAGGTCTTTTCCAGCAAAGCAAACATCACTTTAGATCTGCTTTATAACGGTTTTCTTAAAGACTCACAGGGGCAGCCAGTGAGTGGAGTTATTCAGGAAACCGGTGATAGCGTTCACCCCAATGGGCTGTTTTCTATCCAATCGGGCGTGATACTCAAAAATATCACGATTCAAAGTGCTTCTGCTCGTTACCGCTGCGATATGCGCCAGCAACACAATCACATTTACCTCTGTCATTTGGATTAAAATCAACAGGAATGGTCATGAAATACGCTTATTTATTCTCCGCAATTGCCTTATTGGTTACTCCTATTGCAGCCACTTATGCGCAATTAGTGGCTATCCCCACCCGCACCACGGTAGAGGCGTTGGATCAGCACCGCACTGTGCAGGTGTATAACAGCGGGGATAAGCCACTTTATCTGGATATCACATTACAGCGCGTCGATAACCCAGGAGTCAGTCCAGAACTGAAAACACTGATCAGCGACATCACTCAACCTGAAATGATTTTTAATCCTAATCGCATTACCTTAGGGCCGAAGCAAAAACGCGACATTAAGCTATTACCTCTGAAAGCACCCGCTCAGGAAACACTTTATCGCCTATATATCAATCCAGTGGTCGATATTAAAGCGGTTAACAAAAAAGAGGATGATAAGAAAATTCATGCTCCCGTGACCATCAGTATTGGCTACGGAGTACTTATTCATCATGTTCCCCCTCTGGCTGCACAAGCTCGTCACTGGCAGCATCAATGTTCACCTGATGGCACAATTGTCCTCAACTCCACCGGTACCGTTCATAGCAAATTTACACAGTTAAAATCGGGTGATAACCCAAAACTGACAGATAGCCTAAATCTCTACCCTGGCACCCCAGTCACTTTGTCAGCCAAACAACTTACCGGTGAGGCAGATAATGAAACCTTTACTGTGCATTGCGGCTAGTTTCCTGCCTCTTGGGGCTTTTGCTGCCATAAATATTCAGCCACATGTACAGGAAGTGCAGCAGGAAAGTGCGGTGGTCACAGTCACTAATCATGGCGCTGAAGCTGAATACGTCACCGTGCAACTGTATAAGCTCAATAACCCCGGTGAACCACCTGAACAGGAATTATTAACGCCGGTCGGCGAGCAACTGCAACCCGCCCTGTTTGCTGCCCCGGCCAAAATGACTCTTGGGCCGAAGCAGAGTGGGAAGATACTGCTTAAAGCGCTGAGTACGCCGGATAAAGAGCAAGTTTATCGATTAGCGGTTATACCGGTAAATAGCCGGAAAGTGACTGGAAATGGTGTTGTACTGGGGGTGCAACTCAGTTATATGGGGTTGATCCGGCACCTGCCAGCATCCCAACAGTACCAATGGTCACACCGCTGCATCAATGGTGCGGTGGAATTACACAATACCGGCAATACCCGCCTGCAGTGGTATCAATTAGAAGCTCGGGGGCACGTTATTGATGATTTTAATCTTTATCCCGGTAAGCAACGGCAGTTGGCTGTCAGTGAAGTGAAGGGAATGGTCGAGGATAAAATTTTCCACTTGCGTTGCCCTGCTGGCTAAAATAAGGAACGCTATGAACACACTAAAAATTGCGCTGATATTACTACTCCCCTGGCAGGTGAAAGCCGATGTGATTCATCTGAAGGACAATATTCGCATCACACTTGAGGTCACCGCACAACCCAAAATCGAGGTTGAAACACCCAGTAGTATTAACCTAATAAGCAGCCCCAAGAACAATGGGCTTTATGCGGCTAGCGTCCCAATAGCTGTAACTCTGCGCCGGCAAGAAAGCTTCCGTGTTTCAGTCACACAACCGCTAATTCTCACCCGTGACTCCAGTGTTGCTCAGGAGTTTTCTCCTGCATTAATCTACTTTGCCTACAAGGTAGGTACAGGTATAGGTGCCGCAAAAAAAGAGTTATCGGAAACGCCAGAAACTTTCAATCTAGCTAAGACCACTTCAAGCCAGAGCAGAATAGATCTTTTATTAAATATTTACGCTCAGGCACCCGATGGGCCAGATATAGCCGGTCAATATCACGGCCAGCTAACATTATTGTTTGAAACAAATAGCTGAGATTAATAACGGACAGTCATGGAGAGACCATCAAGTGAATGTGAACTATAAGAAATTAATAATGGGGCTATTGTTATTAGCACAACTCCCAGCCGCCAACGCAAATAGTGGAAGTACCATCGATTACACTGGCGTTACTTATTCCACTTCGTGCTCGGTAAATTTATTAGATGATAACAGCGTGGAAGTCTCTTTTGTGGTGCAGCAACCGAACTTAACATTTGCACCAATATTTCAGAGAGATATGGCTAAATTACTAAAAATTCCACAACAAGATGCCCAACATATTATATTTAACCCCAATAGTGCTCGGCTCTCGCTCTATTTCTATCGAGCTGATGGTATGCGAGATTCATCTATCCAGTTAAGTAATATCAAAAACCTTTTATTCAATGGTATCGCCCCTGACTTATTGAATTCAAAAGAGAATACTCAGAAAATACAGTTCAATAGTCAATCATTAATATATAGTGATAACCCTCCCACCGCTAAGGTATCGTTCAATGTTCCCGCGCATACCCTAACGAATATCAGCATAGCGGCTACTGTCGGTGGCGAATTAAAGTACAAAGATCAATCTCACTCATTTCTTTCCTCACAAGGCGTTTCTTTTAGCCCTGATGGCAAGCTTTGCAGGAGCTTCTATCCTCAAGCAGATATCGCCCCAGAAGCGCTGAAAATTGATCCTGAATTTCGGATGGATTCAGCTGTCTGGGAATTAGCGCCTCTCGATCTGGATGAATTACTTGATAAAACTGCCAATAATCGCGGTTTACCGGCTCTATTTAATCCTTCCAAAAATAATCGTTTTTGTCTCCATTATCGCTCAATTACCACACGAAATACTCAATATATGATTAGTGCCAATAATGACAATAAATTAGCGCCAAACAATCAACATTTTCAGTTAAAAGAAGCAGAAGGAAATAGCTTTATTAACTACAAGGTAGAGCTACGCAGTAATGAGAATGCTGGAACAGATTTTGAGCTTCCCAAAGACAAAAAATATATTCAGTTGAAGAGCGATGATAATCAGGTGATGTCAGATATGTGCTGGGAACCGAATATAACACTTTTCAGCACTGACACTACTGATAAAGGCAGTTATAGCGATACACTGAATTTTACTATCACACCTTTGGCATAAAGAAATTAATAAGGCCCAGATCTGGGCCTTAGAAAATAATAAATCGAAAGAGTTGAATACTTAACCGCCCAAATAAGCTGAACGCACCGCTTCATTTGCCAGTAAAGCAGCGCCCGTGTCTTCTAGCACGATACGGCCATTTTCCAGCACATAACCACGGTCTGCCAACTTCAGTGCCTGATTCGCGTTTTGTTCAACTAAAAAGATGGTCATCCCCTCTTCTCTTAGCTGTTGAATAGTATCGAATATTTGCAAAATAATAATCGGTGCCAGCCCCAGAGACGGCTCATCCAGCAGCAATAACTTAGGCTGACTCATCAAAGCGCGGCCAATCGCCAACATTTGTTGTTCGCCACCTGACATGGTGCCAGCGCGTTGAACACGGCGTTCGAACAACCGAGGGAATAAGTCGTAAACCCGCTCGATACGCTGTTGATATTGCTGGCGATCAGCAAAAAAACCGCCCATCGCCAGGTTCTCTTCCACCGTCATACGGGAAAACACCCTGCGCCCTTCCGGCACAATGGCAATCGCCTCACGCATAATACGTGCCGTCTGCCAGCCGGTAATATCCTGCTCGCCGAAAATAATACTGCCTTCGGTGGCTCGCGGTTCGCCACACAATGTGCCCAACAGGGTGGTTTTACCCGCACCATTAGCACCAATCAATGTGACAATTTCACCTTGTTGGATGTGCAAACTAACCTGATGTAATGCCTGAATTTTGCCGTAATGGGCTGAAACTTGATTAAATGACAACATGTTAGGTTAATGCCTCGCCCGTTTTTTATTGGCCTGATAGTAAGTTATTCACCCAAATAGGCTCGGATCACATCTGGATTATTACGAATTTCTATTGGTGAGCCTTGTGCCAACGGCGTTCCCTGATTCACCACATAAATACGATCAGAAATCCCCATCACCAGTTTCATATCATGTTCAATTAACAAGACAGAGACTTGGTGTTGGTCGCGTAATTCCATAATCAACTGATTCAGTTCATCAGTTTCTTTCGGGTTCAGGCCAGCAGCCGGTTCATCTAGCATCAATAGCTCAGGGCGAGTCACCATACAGCGGGCAATTTCCAAACGCCGTTGCTGACCGTAAGCCAGATTCCCCGCCTGGCGGTTGGCCAGTTCCAGCAACCCGACACGCTCTAGCCAGGTTGCCGCTCGTTCCAATGCATCAGCCTCTGCCCGCCGAAAGCCCGGCGTTTTCAGCAAACCGGCAAACACACCACTTTTAAGATGCTGATGCTGTGCCACCAACAGGTTCTCTACCACCGTCATCTCGCGGAACAAACGCACATGCTGGAAAGTACGAATCACCCCCATGCGCGCAATAACTTGCCCGGGTAACCCTTCAATATGGCGATCACGTAATTTAATTGTGCCGCCCGTCGGGCGATAGAAACCGGTCAGGCAGTTAAAGATTGTGGTTTTACCCGCGCCATTGGGGCCAATCAGCGAGACAATCTCCCCTTGATTGAGATTCAGGCCCACATTATTCACCGCCAATAACCCACCAAAGCGCATCGACAGCCCTTCGACCGCTAACAAAGGTTGCGTACTCATGCTTGCTCCCCTTGTTTAGCTTTGATATCAGCAACTTTCAGCTTCAATTGTGGCCTTTTCATCGGTAATAAGCCCTGTGGACGCCAAATCATCATCAATACCATCAATGCACCCAACAGCAACATACTGTACGCATTGAGGTCACGCATTAATTCACGCGACACCACCAGCAATATGGCCGCCAGAATAACGGCGAACTGCGACCCCATCCCACCTAAGACCACAATTGCCAATACAAAAGCCGATTCCACAAAGGTGAAAGACTCAGGGCTGACAAACCCCTGTCTGGCCGCAAATAGCGTGCCCGCAAAGCCAGCAAAAGCAGCACTGATGGTGAATGCGGTCAGCTTGATTTTTGTTGGGCTTAAACCTAATGAACGACAGGCAATTTCGTCTTCGCGCAGTGCTTCCCAAGCCCGCCCCAGCGGCATACGCAGCAATCGGTTAATCACAAACAAGGTCAGGATCACCAGCAACAGCGCCACCATATACAGGAAAATGATGCGGTCGCTTGGGTCATAAGTCAGGCCAAAGAAGTTATGGAAAGTATCCCAGCCACCGTCTTTTGCCGTGCGGCTGAACTCCAGGCCAAACAGCGTCGGTTTAGGAATTTGGCTAATCCCATTCGGCCCGCCAGTGATTTCCGTATTATTAAGCAGCAAAATACGCACAATCTCACCGAAGCCCAATGTCACAATCGCTAAATAATCCCCACGCAGACGTAAAACCGGGAAGCCCAACAGGAAGCCCGACAGTGCCGCGACAATCCCCGCCAGCGGTAAACTCTCCCAGAAACCCAGACCGTAATAGTGATTTAGCAGCGCATAGGTATAAGCGCCGATAGCATAAAAACCACCGTAACCCAGTACCAACAGGCCTGATAGCCCAACCACGACGTTTAATCCCAAGCCCAACATGACGTAAATCAGTGTCAGAGTCGCGATATCAACGGAACCTCGGGAGACCAAAAATGGCCAGGCTATTGCGGCGATAATAATCGCAGCTGCCAATAATTTCTGGCGCGGGGTGGTGCCGTCAAAGCTGGGCAATACCCATGCCGGGCCAGAGACTTTTTTAATCCCTTGCTGGATGAACGGACGCACCAATTGGAAGAAAAACACCACAATGCACGCCGCGCCGATCCACAGCCAGCGCACTTCTGACGCCC
Source organism: Yersinia sp. 22-579 (assembly GCF_030433455.1). Lineage (NCBI taxonomy): Bacteria > Pseudomonadati > Pseudomonadota > Gammaproteobacteria > Enterobacterales > Yersiniaceae > Yersinia > Yersinia sp. 22-579. The sequence continues at coordinate 45,411 of NZ_JAUJTZ010000013.1, forward strand.
CTTGCACGATGAGTTTGGTGCCGTCTAACTGCAACTGCAACCCCATCACAAACGAAGCGAGGACGAGCAAAACAAAACTGGAAATAATGGCGTTAAGGAAATTGAGTTGTTTCATACTTTTTCAACCTCCGGACGGCCTAAGATCCCGGTAGGCATCACTAATAGCACAACAATCAGCAGTGCAAATGAAACTGCATCTTTGTATTCTGTGCTGAGATATGCAGAAGTTAATGCTTCCGCGATCCCCAGAATCAAGCCACCGATCATCGCGCCCGGAATACTGCCGATACCACCAAGTACAGCGGCAGTGAACGCTTTCATGCCAGCCATAAAGCCGATGTATGGGTTAATGACACCATAAAACTGCCCCAACAAGACCCCAGCGACAGCGGCCATCAGCGCACCGATAACAAAAGTCAGCGAGATAACACGGTCAGTATTAATGCCCAGCAAACTGGCCATTTTTAAATCTTCGGCACAGGCACGGCAAGCGCGGCCCATACGGGAATAGCGGATAAAGAGTGTTAGCGCCAACATTGCCAGGAAGGTCACTATCCAAATGGTCAACTGCATGGTGCTAATGGTTGCGGCAAAGCCATTGGTTTCTGCCAATGTCCACTGGCCGGTCACCAAACTCGGTAAAGCCAGATCCCGCGAACCTTGGTTAAGGCTGACGTAGTTTTGCAGAAAGATAGACATCCCGATCGCCGAGATCAGCGCGATCAAGCGCTTAGAGCTGCGAACCGGTTTATACGCAACTCGCTCAATACTCCAACCATAAGTACTGGCAATGACAATTGAGACGAGAAAAGCAGAGCCTATCAATAGCCAACTGGCATCAATCCCCACCATCATCAATGCGGCAATCACGATAAAGGAGACGTAGCTGCTGATCATATACACTTCACCGTGAGCGAAGTTGATCATGCCGATAATGCCGTACACCATGGTGTAACCGATGGCGATCAGCGCATAAGTGCTGCCCAACGTCACTCCGTTGAACATCTGTTGCAGGAAATAAAGAAACTGCTCTGACATACCCTAACCCTTTGATTCACTTGCCTGGCTGCCCTAGCCAACTGCACCTAATCTACTGTGTGCAGTAAGGAAAAATCCCCCCGGAACGTGGGGGGATACAGTTGGTAAAAGGGGCCGGATTGCTGCAACAACAACCCTATAACTTATTGATTCTAATATTATTTGACTGCGGTAGATGAGCCATCTGCATGCCATTCAAAAATACCGAATTCAAACCCTTTCAGATCGCCTTTTTCATCCCAGCTCAATGGCCCCATCACTGTTTCCACCGGCTTACCGGTTTTCAGATCTTTGACCAAATCGGCAGGTTCCTGGCTGCCACTACGTTCCATCGCGGTAGTCAGCGATTGCAGTGCGGCATAGGTTGTCCAAACGAACGGGCCAGTTGGGTCCAGTTTCTTCGCTTTCAGCGCATCAACGATAGGTTGGTTAGCAGGAACCTGATCATAGCGTTTTGGCAAAGTCACCAGCATGCCTTCAGAAGCATCACCAGCGATATTAGACAGTGAGGAGTTGCCAACACCCTCTGGGCCCATAAAGCGTGCTGTCAAGCCAGCCTGCTTAGCCTGACGTAGGATTTGCCCCATCTCTGGGTAGTAACCGCCGAAATAAACAAAATCGACGTTCTCTTTCTTGAGGCGAGCCACCAAGGTAGAGAAATCTTTATCACCTGCGGTTACACCTTCAAACAACACAGGTTCTGTACCTTGTTTTTTCAAACTATCACGCACAGAGCGCGCCAAACCTTCACCGTATTGCTGTTTATCATGTACCACAGCAATGCGTTTTGGTTTGATGGTTTCAAGAATATATTTAGCCGCAGTTGGGCCTTGATCCGAGTCCAGACCAGTGGTTCGCATAATCATTTTGTAACCACGAGTGGTTAGATCAGCGTTGGTCGCAGCAGGGGTGATCATAATCACGCCTTCATCTTCATAAATATCTGAAGCAGGCTGAGTTGAAGAGGAGCACAGGTGGCCGATAACGTAACGAATACCATCGTTAATCACTTTGTTAGCAACAGCTACGGCTTGTTTCGGGTCGCAGGCATCATCGTATTCCACGCCAACCAGTTTATCGCCTTTAATTCCGCCTTTGGCATTGATATCAGCAATAGCCTGACGTGCACCGGTAAATTCCATGTCACCATATTGGGCAACCGGGCCGGACATCGCGCCAACAATGGCAACTTTAATGTCTTTCGCCAGCACAGAATGGCTCATCGCCATTGCTATACACCCCGCCAGCAACACTTTACCTTTTGTTAATTTCATCCGCGAATTCCCCATCTGTCGTTGTGAACGTGCTTGTTGTGTTGGTCTTAACGTTTTATAGCACCGTAACGTTTTATTCATAAGTAATAATGATTTAGTCTCAAAAGTGATGCTTTTTTCTAATAAGACTTTATTTTTCATGCCATTAAACAGGATTTTTATGCTGCAAATCAACTGAGACAAGCAGAAACAAGCGGTGTAAACAGCATAAAATTAGGATTAAATTGAATGGGTTTTGCGCAAATGCTAGTGAGATGTGCTGGTTATGTGATCGTTTACTCTGTTAAAACTCGGAAAATGCAGTAACGAAAAAACATTTTCCCCCATGAACGTACAGAAAAACTTACACAACGCTCTGACCTGTGATCTAGTACAATAAACCACAGCCCTATAACCCTTACATCTTAGCGGTCTATTGACGATGAAACTGACTATTGAACGTTTAACAAACCTTACTCATCAGGATCTTATCGATTTAGCTAAAATTTGGCCCGAACAGCAACAAACCACTTGGCTGCAATGGATTAATGACGGCAAACCACTCTTTGCGGCGCGCTTCAATGAACGTTTACTCGGCGCAGTGAAAGTCATGGTGGATGGCCAACAGGCCGAGCTTGAGGATTTATATGTCAGGGAAGTGACGCGACGGCGCGGGGTAGGGCTTTATCTTATTGAAGAAACGTTGCGGCAGCTACCCACCATTCAACAGTGGCATCTGAGTGATAAGCAAGTGGTCGCCGCAAACTACGAAGCAATGGATGGCTTTATGCTGGCCTGTGGTTTTAGCCGCAATAAACAAGGCTGGCAACGGTAGGTTTTTTGGCAGTAAAAAGCAAAAGGGCGATATGAGTATCGCCCTTTCTTCGTATCACACAGCATTATGTCGCTGTATTAGGCTTCAATCGCCATACGTAATTTTTTCATCGCATTTTTTTCAAGCTGACGAACACGTTCAGCAGATACGCCGTACTGATCAGCCAGCTCCTGCAGCGTTGACTTGTTGTCATCGTCCAGCCAACGAGCACGAATAATATGCTGACTCCGCTCGTCCAGCCCTTCCAAGGCATATGTCAATTTGTCTGCCGCATGGTTATCCCAGTTATCCTCTTCGATGCCATCGGCAAAGTCTGAGGTTTTATCCTGCAAATACAGGACAGGAGCCATAGATTGACCATCACGTACTTCATCATCTGGAGTTGGATCAAAAGTCATGTCTTGCGCAGACATGCGTGACTCCATCTCGCGAACATCTTTACTGGTCACACCCAGTTCTTTGGCAACCAGCTCGACTTCATCCTGATTGAACCAGCCCAGACGCTGCTTAGTTTTCCGCAGGTTAAAGAACAATTTACGCTGAGCTTTAGTGGTCGCAACTTTAACAATCCGCCAGTTACGCAGAACATATTCATGAATTTCTGCTTTGATCCAATGTACCGCGAAGGACACCAGACGCACCCCGACTTCAGGGTTAAAACGGCGAACTGCTTTCATCAAGCCAATATTACCTTCCTGAATAAGGTCAGCCTGTGGCAAACCATAACCGGAATAGTTACGGGCAACATGAGCAACAAAGCGCAGGTGAGACAGGATTAGCTGTTTAGCCGCCTCCAGATCGCCCTGGTAATGCAGCCGTTCAGCCAGTTCCCGCTCTTCCTCTGCTGTCAGCATTGGATAGGCATTGGCAGCCCGAATATAGGCTTCCAGACTACCTTGGGGTACTAAGGCTAAAGTTTGCATTTCTTTGGTCATTCGAAACCCTCTCATTGCATGCATGTTTAGTGCAAATTTCTCTCAGCGCCGATATTTTATCACCTGCTTAAGCAGATTCAAGCGCTGGGCACCTTATCATTTCACTGTGTTGTTCGACCGATTATTGCCATAAAAGTTCAAACTGGATCACATTTTCTACCGCTGATCTTAGCAGATCAGCGGTTGTGCGTATCAGGCAGATTCAATGGGATTAAGTGGCCTACAATACCTCTTTCCCTGCCTCAAATGAACACCGCAGGGAAAGAGTATAACAAACATTTTTTACTGCGGTGTAAATCGGCGTAAATGTTGAACCGTTGCCAGCCAGGCGGCGATCCAGCCGATCATCGCCGAGATTAATACCAACAACAGGCATTCATCCCAGCTCAAACCATGTAGGGTAAAGCTGGTGCCAAACACGGTCGCTACCTGCGTCACAACGGAGCCTAGCTTCCATACCAGCGCTTCTGAGAGTATCAGTGATAACACCGCACCACCAAAGCCCAGCATCGCGCCACCATTCAAGAATGGCCGCAGAATAAATCCATCGGTTGCACCGATCAGCTTCATGACATTGATTGTATCGCGACGGCTAAAGATACTCAGACGTACACTGTTACCAATAACCAGGAATACGGCAACCACCATCAATACACCAATCATGGCCGCAACTTGTCCAACCAAGCCGGTTAATGCCGCTAAACGAGCAAACCAGCTGTCATCCATACGAACTTCCGCGACCCCTTCAACCTTACTCACCCGGTCACGCAGAGTATCGAGGGTACCAGAGCTTTGGAAATCCAGCTTAGGCGTGATGATGGCCACTGCGGGCAACGGGTTTTCTTCCAACATATCCAGAGCACCGCCAAAACCAGACCAGTTGCGGAACTCACCCATCGCTTCTTCCCGCGACAGATAATTAACTTTCTCCACACCGGCTTCTGTTTTCAGCGTAGTCACGACATTTTCAGCCGCGTTATCATCCAGCGCTTTATCCAGATAGACCGTCAATTGCGGGGTTGGATACCATTGATCCGCCGCCTGACTGACGTTTTTCCACACGATATAACACACGCTTGGCAAGGTCAGTGAGATGGCAATCACCATCACGGTTAACAATGTCGCCAATGGTTGGCGCATCATATCGGCAATAGCATTGACCCACGAATAGCGCCACTGCTCGCGCCAGCCACCTTTCAGTGCCTTGGTTTTTGCTTTCTGCGCACTATTATTCGCCATGATGCGCTCCTGACATCCGCCCCTGACTTAATGTCAGAATCGGGTAGCGACGCCGGGCAATTAACGACGTGTCGTGGGTTGCCATTAATACGGTAACGCCCACACGGTTAAATTCTTCAAACAAACGCAAAATACCTTCTGATAATGCATCATCCAGGTTACCAGTCGGTTCATCTGCCAATAATACCGCTGGCTTATTTACCACCGCGCGAGCAATACCGACACGCTGTTGCTCGCCACCAGAAAGCTGAATTGGGAAATTCTTTGCCTTATCCAATAATCCGACTTTATCCAGCGCAGCTGACACCCTGCGGCGAATATCTTCGGTACTGGCACCAGCAATAATCAATGGCATAGCGACATTGTCATATACCGTTCTGTCCAACAGCAAATGGTGATCTTGGAAGATCATCCCGATCTGGCGGCGCAAAAAAGGCACTTCGCGGTTTTTCAGGCGGCTGATGTCGTGACCACCAAACCAGATATGGCCGGCACTGGGGCGCTCAATGCCACAAATCAGTTTCAGCAGAGTACTTTTCCCTGCACCGGAATGGCCGGTCAAAAACGCCATTTCCGCCGGACGCAGATGAAAATCTACCCCTTGCAGCGCCTGTCGTCCGCCCAGATAAGCTTTACTGACCTGTTCAAAGCGAATCATCCGTATTAATCCTCTCGGGCAAAAAGAGCCTCAATAAAATCGTCAGCCTTAAATGGCCGTAAATCCTCTATACCTTCCCCAACACCGATATAACGGATTGGGATACCGAACTGATCTGCGATGGCAAAAATCACCCCGCCCTTAGCGGTACCATCAAGTTTAGTCAGAGTGATTCCGGTCAGACCCACTGCTTCATTAAACAGTTTTGCCTGACTAACCGCATTTTGTCCGGTACTGGCATCCAACGTCAGCATAACCTCATGAGGGGCATCGCCGTCCAGCTTTTTCATCACGCGGACAATCTTCTTCAGCTCTTCCATCAAATGGGCTTTATTTTGCAAACGCCCGGCAGTATCAGCCAACAACACGTCGATACCACGCGCTTTAGCAGCCTGAATAGCATCGAAAATAACTGACGCTGAGTCTGCACCAGTATGCTGTGCGACGACAGCAATCTTGTTGCGATCACCCCAAACTTGTAGCTGCTCTACTGCCGCTGCACGGAAAGTATCACCCGCAGCCAGCATGACGGATTTCCCTTCAGCCTGGAATTGGCGTGCTAACTTACCGATGGTGGTTGTTTTGCCCACCCCATTGACGCCAACCATTAAGATGACAAACGGATTTTTACCACTGACATCCAATGGCTTGTCTACTTTGGACAAAATTTCAGACATTTCCTCTTTGAGCTTGCCATACAGAGCTTCGGCATCTTTTAGCTGCTTACGGCTGGCATGTTCTGTCAGAGAGGTAATAATTTTACGGGTTGTTTCGACGCCAACGTCGGCGATCAGGAGCTGTTCTTCCAGTTCTTCAAACAGATCGTCGTCGATTTTCTTACCGCTGAACAACCCCATAAAACCGGAGCCAAGATTCTGCTTGGTTTTGATTAAGCTGCGTTTTAAACGGGCAAAAAAGCCTTCTTTGGTTGGCCGCTCTTGTTCTTGAGCCACAACCGCTACGACTTCCTCTTCAGCTTCAATTTCTTCTTCAAGAACAATCGGTTCTTCAATAACCTCAGCCTGAGACTCTTCCACAATAGCTTGCGGTGCTGGTGTATCAATAACGACATGGTGTTCCGTCAACGGTAATTCTGGCGCACTGACGGTGCCTTCATCCCATGAGTCAACATTGTCTTTATCATTTTGATTTTGTGAGAAATGATGCTGTAAATACTGCGGATCTTCAGCGAAATTTATAGGCTCTTCAACTGATTGCGCTGCCGGTTCCGCCCCGACTTCCGGCAAGGTTTCAGCCGCGACTTCACTGATCGCGGTGCTATCCCATTCACCTGGAGCCAGTGTAGAGTGCTCAGCCACAGACTCGCGCGCTTCTGCCTCGACAGAGATGTTATCGGGCGCGATTTCAGCCTGTTTTTCGCTGAGAACCTGCTCTTCAACAGCTGGATTTTCAACAAGTTGCTCAGCCGTTTCTTCTTTCTCAGTAGCCAATGGCTCTGCGGTGTGTTCTTCATTCTGACGGCCTAAGCCCAGCCAGGAAAAAAATCCACGTTTTTTTTCTTTTGCCATTTTTGGACTCTAATTACTTTGGGTTTGCATAAATAAGATAATAGTTCGCAAGTCTATCACTTTCCCCTGAACAGCAACACGCGCACGATGCTGCTTTCTATGGTGAATTCAATCAACAAAGGTTTAACGTTTCCCCCTCACTGCACACATAGGTAGAATGAGAGCTAACTTTTATATTCAGTGCTGCAATACTGGCCAATTTTCAAGCAAAGCAATCTATGGCAAAGCGACCTTTAGCAAAGCGATCTACAACCGAGCGATCTATAACAATGGCAAAACAAGCGCCACAACAGTCGGCAGGCCAAATCCGCATCATCGGCGGTAAATGGCGTGGGCGCAAATTACCGGTACCGGTTAGCCCTGGGCTACGCCCTACCACCGACCGGGTCAGAGAAACCCTATTCAACTGGCTCGCCCCCATGATTCAAGGTGCCCGATGCCTGGATTGCTTTGCGGGCAGCGGTGCCTTAGGGCTGGAGGCTCTATCCCGCTATGCCGGTTTTACCGTTCTGTTAGAAGCTGACAGACATGTCGCTAAGCAATTGAGCAATAACCTGACGTTATTGAGTGCCGACAATGGCCAAGTGGTCAATACCAACTCTTTACAATGGTTAGCCCAGCCAGGGCAGCCTTTTGATCTGGTTTTCCTTGATCCCCCTTTTCGTAAAGGTTTGCTGGCGGAAACAGTCAATTTATTAGAGCAATTCAACTGGTTGACAGCTGATGCCTGGATTTATGTTGAGGCAGAGGCCGAAAGTGCCGCCGCAGATGTCCCTGCCAGTTGGCAGTTACATCGAGAGAAAATTGCCGGACAGGTTGCCTACCGCCTCTATATTCGTAACAACGATGTTCCCCAAGACCGGGTATCAGTTGAAGAACAGGAGCAACATCATGTGGATTAATATCGGGCGGTTATTGATGTTAGGGGTATGGTTTTTCCTACTGCTGAATCTATTCCAGCCGTTCCCTAAGCCTTTGAGATATTTTATTGATGTCGCTATGATCTTCATGGTCTTGATGCATGGCTTACAACTAATATTACTTAAATCCACGCAGCCCAAAGACCAGCCAATCAGTGGATTACAACAATTTAAAATTTTTGTATTCGGGGTTTTCGAGCTGTTGGCCTGGCAAAAGAAACAACCGCCACTACCTAAAAAATAATACCCACTGTCGTTACATATATTTCTGTTATGGCGACAGGTTATTTATTTAGCGACTGAATTTGGGGCAAAGCTAATATAGCGAGTCCCTTGAAGGCGTAGAGTGCCCTTTGCGCCTTGCTCGACACGATTATATTCCTGCTGTGGAAGTACCATTTTGATTTCATTGCTCTTTTTTACTTCTATCCCGCTCAGCAACGGTTGAAAATAAACTTCATAGCGTTTTTCTTCCGCCACAATCTCTTCACGCTGCCGTGAACGACGATTGGGGGCTAAAACCTCACGTTTATCGATAACTTCAACTTGTAAACTGCGTACAGGTGAACGGTCATTTTCCGCGTCTTGCCGTTTCTTCTGCCAGTACTGGCGTGTTGCCAGCACCACAATCAATACCACCACGGCAATAAATAATAATGGAGGTTTATTCATCATAATCTTGCCCACTAAATCTCACTCTGAAGAGGGATTTAAGGTTTATTACCCGGTAGATAAGGGAAGCTCATCACGTTACTACCCAGTTCGGAGATTCGGGCGCTGCCCTTTTCAGTTACTGCATCAATGCGAATCACTGAATGAAGGGGGATATAGCTACGGTTAACACCGGAAAATTCTGTCTTCAATTTTTCTGTGGAGGGGTCAACCAGTAAGGTCGATTGACTATCAAAGACAAAATCAGCAATTTCAATAAACCCAAACAAAGTACTTGGGCCGACTTCTCGGACATAGAGCTGATAATTCTTGCCGTTATTTATAAACTGAATGCGATAAAGCAATTGTTCATTGGCCATGTGCTATTGCCTCTATCCCTTGATTTAGCGAACGGAAATCGGCGTTAACATAACATGTGGGCCGGACAAGACCAAGACTTCAGCTGGCCGACCTCTCCACTAAACCTGATTATGCGCACTACTACGCATTAAGTGGCACAAATCATGCAATTCACTGTAGTGTTGCTATCACTCTTGTGTTCCATCCCTTACACTTAATTAATGTATTATCAGAGTTGTTGGCATTGCGGATTATCATTACAACACAGGTATTTTCACTGAAACCTGTATAGAAAAAAGGATAAATAATGAGCTGGCCATTCCTTGCCGTATTCTTTTCTGGTTGGTTGTTTGTTGATGCAACTTACCGAGGCCCACGCTGGCAACGCTGGGTATTCAAACCCGTCACTCTGTTACTGTTGCTGTTACTTGCATGGCAAGCACCTATTCTTGGCCCTGCGGGCTATCTGATTGTTTTAGGCCTATTGGCAACGCTGGTTGCTGACGCCTTATTGCTGCTACCCAGTGAGCGCTTACTTTATGCTCTGGGTGCATTCTTCCTCTCTCATTTACTGTATACCATCAGTTTTGCCAGCCAGATGACATTCACCCTATTCTGGCCGCTTCCCTTGGTACTCATTATTGTGGGTGCATTGCTGTTAGCCACTATCTGGACTCGGCTGGATGAAATGCGCTGGCCTGTCGTTGCTTTCGTCGGAATGACATTGCTTATGGTATGGATGGCAGGCGAACAATACTTTGCACGTAGCACGGACATGAGCTTCTCATTGCTGACCGGGACGGTGCTATTGTTGGTATCCCACACCATCTGGTTGCTAAACCGCTATCGTTTTTCTTTCCGGGCTTCAGATGCCATCGTCGCTGGATGCTATTTTGTCGGGCATTTCCTAATTGTCAGGTCGCTATACTTGTAACTAACTTATTGCTGCAAAACATAATTTTATAATTTCTCTTTTTAGAAATGCTATTTTGCCAAGTTATCTTTTGCAATAGTAATGCAACCATAGGGTTCCAAGGATGGAGCCTGAATACCAAACGCGGCATGCGTTCCTTTCCGTTATACCTTTATCTTGGCATCAACCCCGTTTAGTAATTATTCTCATTTACCCTCTTGACTCTGGAGTTGACTCCAAGGTGTAGAGTGCAACCATACCGGCAAAATCCTGTATACCTTTTACATTCTGTCCAGGAGGTACCATGCATTCACATTCCGAACATCGACACTCAACAGATACACACAATCACTGTGGCTGTGGTCATGATCATGCGAAAAAACAAACAGGTTGCAGCAGCCAGCCCGCTGCCAATATTAGTCATGACAGCTCGAACTCAGTGAGTGAGCATTCACACCAGGAGGGGGGATGCTGTAGTCAGAGTAGTCATACCGATGACGGCGATGAGGAAAGCGACAGGCTAGCTAACGCAACACCCGCGGGTAGCCAGCGTTTTAGTTGGCAAGTGAAAGGGATGGATTGCCCAAGCTGCGCACGTAAAATTGAAAATGCAGTCAGTAACCTGGTCGGAATTGAAAATGTAAAAGTTCTGTTTGCTACAGAAAAACTGGTAGTCGATGCCCGTTCAGACATTCGTCCCCAAGTTCAGCAGGCCGTCATACAGGCAGGATTCAGTCTGGTCGATACTCAATCCCCTATCGCAGGCAAAAACACTGAGTCAGAGTCACGTTTTCGTGAATATCTACCAATTGTATTACTAACCACGCTGATGCTCCTCAGTTGGGGAATCTCTTTATTCAGTGTAGAGCTGAGCGAATTAGCCTTTACCGTGACCACAATTGTCGGCTTGATTCCGATTGTCACTAAAGCCTGGAAACTTATTCGCTCCGGCACACCATTTGCGATTGAAACCTTGATGAGCGTCGCGGCTATTGGCGCGATGTTTATTGGCGCAACCGCTGAAGCGGCAATGGTATTGCTGCTGTTTATGGTCGGCGAGTTACTCGAATCCTATGCAGCAAACCGCGCACGTCGTGGCGTGACAGCACTCATGGCGTTAGTTCCTGAAGAAGCCTTACTACTCAAAGATGGTGAGCGGCGACAGGTTTCCGTTGCCAGCTTGCGCCCTGGCGATATCATTGAAGTCTCACCCGGGGGGCGCTTGCCCGCTGATGCTGAATTAATGACTCCATTTGCCAGTTTCGATGAAAGTGCTCTCACTGGCGAATCTGTTCCTGTTGAACGCGTGCAAGGTGAAAAAGTCGCGGCAGGAAGCTTGTCAGTCGATCGCGCGACCGAAATGCGGGTTATCTCTGAGCCGGGTAATAATGCCATTGACCGTATTTTACAACTCATTGAATTGGCAGAAGAACGCCGTGCGCCTATTGAGCGTTTTATTGACCGTTTCAGCCGTATCTATACACCTGCCATTATGTTTCTCTCAGCACTGGTGATACTGGTTCCACCTTTGGCTTTCGCCGAGCCTTGGGAAACCTGGATATACCGTGGCCTGACATTACTGTTGATCGGCTGCCCATGCGCATTAGTCATTTCCACTCCGGCAGCCATCACCTCGGCACTGGCTGCCGCGACGCGGCGTGGAGCGTTGATTAAAGGTGGTGCCGCGCTTGAACAGCTTGGCCGCATTCAAACTGTCGCTTTTGATAAAACGGGCACGCTGACTGAAGGTAAGCCGCAAGTCACTGATATCCTGCCCATCTCTGGTGTGAGTGAAACTCGCCTGTTGTCACTGGCCGCAGCGGTCGAAGCTGGTTCGCATCATCCTCTGGCTGTCGCGATCATGCAGCGAGCGCAGCAAAATACCCCGATGCTGCCACTCGCCGAAGAACGGCGTGCGCTGGCTGGCATTGGCGTTGAAGGCATAGTTAACGGGTTAGTAGTGCGTGTCAGCGCGCCCAGTAAAATATCGCCAGAGTTATTAACCGCCGAGTGGCTCGCGCAGTTCGATGAGCTGGAAAGTAGTGGCAAAACAGCTGTCGCCGTGCTGGAAAATGAGAAATTTATTGGTGCCGTGGCACTGCGAGACACTTTACGTACCGATGCCAAACAAGCCATTGATGCCTTGAAAAATCTGGGAATTCAAGGTGTTATGTTAACGGGTGATAACCCACGTGCAGCGGCGGCCATTGCCGGTGAACTGGGAATTGATTACCGCGCCGGGTTGTTACCGGCTGATAAAGTGCAGGCAGTTATGGCACTGAATGCCACACACCCAACAGTGATGGTTGGCGATGGCATTAATGATGCTCCCGCCATGAAAGCAGCTAGCATCGGCATTGCGATGGGCAGCGGCACTGATGTGGCCCTGGAAACAGCCGATGCGGCATTGACTCATAATCGGCTGACCGGGCTGGCGGAAATCATTTTGTTATCACGAGCTGCCAACGCCAATATTCGCCAGAATATTACTATCGCATTAGGGCTAAAAGGTATTTTCCTGGTGACCACATTGCTGGGTTTGACCGGTTTATGGCTAGCCGTATTAGCCGACTCTGGCGCAACCGCCTTGGTGACAGCAAACGCGCTGAGGTTATTGCGCAAGCGGGATATTTGATGACAAGGGTAAAGCGGCTTTCTACTCCGCTTTTGCCCCTTTTTTGACCAGATAGCGGTAAGGCGTCTGCTCGGTATCTTGTGCCAGCAACTGGTGGTCCATAAAGCGGCAAAAACCGGGAATGTCACGGGTTGTGGCGGGATCGTCAGCAATAATAAGCAGAGTTTGACCGTCCTCCATATGCCGGACGGTTTTACGCACCATCATCACTGGCTCGGGGCAGCGCAAACCCAGTGCATCAAGTGTTTTATCCGGATTGGCAAAAATATCGGTCATTGCGGTTCTCTTGTGTGTCAGTCAACAGGCTAATAGCAAAAATGTAAGCAGGCTTACGAAGCGAGATAGTTTACTCCGCCGGTTTTTAGGTGCAAGTGGCACAATCGCTTTCGTGAAAAGGCCATCGTTTGCGCTAAAATTAACCATTGCATTCGTTGCGCAAACGCGTATTATGCCGCGCGTCGCAGAAATTGCGGCACATTATGTTTGGGTTCCCTCACCCCAATAACCAAAAAGGTCACATTTATGTTTTCGTTTACTGCCCAACAGCGGATGACCGCTTTGGTATGGCTGTCGCTATTCCATATTGTCATCATCACCTCCAGCAACTATCTGGTGCAATTACCGATATCTATCTTCGGTTTTCACACTACGTGGGGGGCTTTTACCTTTCCGTTTATCTTTTTAGCTACCGACCTGACCGTGCGGATTTTTGGTGCTCCCTTGGCGCGCCGGATTATTCTGTCCGTCATGGTGCCTGCTTTACTTATTTCGTATCTAATTTCAGCCCTGTTCTATCAGGGAAGCTGGCAAGGGTTCCCGGCATTGAGCAGCTTTAATCTGTTTGTTGCGCGCATCGCCGCTGCCAGCTTTATGGCCTATGTGCTGGGTCAAATTCTTGATGTTCAAGTATTTAACCGCCTTCGTCAGCGCAGTGCATGGTGGGTTGCCCCAACCGCCGCCATGTTCTTTGGCAATATCAGCGACACCATGGCGTTCTTCTTTATTGCTTTCTATCGCAGTTCTGATCCTTTTATGGCGGCAAACTGGGTGGAAATCGCCTTGGTAGATTATAGCTTTAAGTTGCTGATTTGCATGTTATTCTTCTTACCTGCTTATGGTGTAATGCTCAATGTATTGTTGAAATACTTTGCCCGGAAGACCGAGCAGCAAACGCTAATGCAGGCGAACACCGCTGAACAATAGATTGCTTTTGGCGTCTGAATAAGGTGCGATAATGCTATTCATCATTGATAAGGGATTCCCATGCATAAAATAACCAAGTTTCTTGCTGTTGGCCTGCTGGTTGTAGGATTAAGTGCCTGCGATAGCGGCAGCGATAACAATGTGGGCCAGCCAGTCAGCTTGTTGGAAGGTAAAGTCGCATTTAGTTTGCCAGCAGATTTATCTGACCAAAGCGGGAAAATGGGCAGTCAGGCTAACAACATGCACGTTTATGCCAACAAAACTGGCGATAAAGCGGTTATTGTGATTTTAGGTGATGATACCAATGAAGCGTTGAATGTGTTGACTGATCGCCTGGCCGAGCAGCAACGTGCCCGCGATGCCAATCTACAGGTTGTGACAAATAAAGCGATTAAGGTCGATGGGCATCCTTTCCAGCAATTAGATAGCATTATTACCAGCGGTGGTCAAAAAGCCTATTCATCCGTGTTGATGGGTCAAGTTGATAACCATTTGATGACAATACAAATTACTCTGCCAGCCGACAATCAGCAGCAAGCACAAACAGAAGCTGAATCTATTATCAGTACCTTGAAGCTGAAATAATCTCCTGCAATAGAGCGCGGTTTATCCGCGCTCTAAGAGTTAATGAAAAAGTGCCCGTAGCGGTGAAAACAGGCAGATCGTAAAGACGCCGTAAACCCTTCCCTGGGGGCTCGAGCCGCGCCATCCCTGGCGCGGACGCTTTACTCTTCTGCCTGCCTTCACCTTGCAAGATCGAGTTATCGGGGTTTATCAGCCGTCTGGAAACACTCATAAATCGCGCTCTGTCCGTATTATCAAGCTAGGGCTTGTGCCAGTAAGGTAATCGGATGCTCGCACTTCTTGCTGGTCGACATCTCTATCTGCCATTTACAGGTTTCGCAGTCGGTAATCACCAAATCAACACCGCTTTCTTCGATTTGTTGGAATAACGATGCGCCAATCCCTTGTGATGTCGCGTAGTTCTCTGATTTAAAACCATATGTACCGGCAATCCCACAACATTGGGAGTCCAATACCACCAGCTCAATACCCGGAATGCGCTGTAATAACGCCAGGGTATAAGCCGTCCAGCCCATTTTTTCCATATGGCAAGGTGTGTGATAGGCAATGCGCAGCGGTTTATTTTGGTTTGAGAACAACGGTTTTAACGGTAATTCGCGTCCTTGATCCAATAATCGGTAAAGGTAGCGAGTCGCCAGTTCCACTCTGTCGCGCACCGGTGCGGTATCGACATCGAGCAAGTGTGGATATTCATCGCGCAACGTAAAAGTACAGCTTGATGAGGTGGCAACCACCGGAATATCCCGATCAATCACAGCATCAGTCAGTGACTCCAGATTCACCCGTGCCTGTTTTTTTGCCTGTTCGATAAATCCATTCGCAATTAGCGGTACACCGCAGCATTTCTCGCGTTTAAGTAATTGAACGCCGATATTCATCGCATTGAATACACTGACTAAATCTTTGCCCAATTGCGGATGGTTGTAGTTAACAAAACAACCATGGAAAAACGCCACCTGCTCGGCATATTGCTGCTGTTTCTCAGCTTGTTTGCGATACCAGCGGCGGAATGTGCCAAACGAGTATTTTGGTAATTCACGTCGATGGTCAATTTTCAGCGCTTTATCCAGCAAGACCCGCACCGGCTTTAAACCCGTGACCGCATTGATGACCGGAGCAAATGGCGTTGATAGAGTCCCCATGATATCGGTGTGACTGAGGATAGCATCGCGCAGCTTAGGCTTATTACTGCTGTAACTGGCTTTCGCGCGTTGGATGATGTCGCCAATTTTGACATCTGACGGGCAGGCCACTTCGCAACGTTTACAGTTAGTACAATACTTCAGTGCGTCATCATATAATGCCGGATCTTTTAGGCGCAGCCGCTCACCATCAGGGCCAGCTTGTTTTGGCCCCGGATAAAGTGGGTTAACTTTCGCTACCGGGCAATAAGTGGTGCATACCGTGCATTTGATACAACTTTCAAAACTCTTATCCCGTGCCAAATGTGTATCCTGAGTGTCTTCGTGCTGTGGTAACCACGTCATAATGTCACCTCCATAGCGCTGACAATCTGCTCTGCCACAAACAAGGCACTGGTGAGAGAAACGCCTGCGCCACAGCCCTGTTGCAGCGGATCGTATCCTCCGAGCACCGCACCAATAACATGCAGGTTATCCAGTGCTACTCCCCCGCGCAGCGCCCGTAGCCGGTTATCGGTGTTGACGCCAAATTGCAGATAAGGTTGCGGCGCAAACATATTGCTGTTGCTCCAATCTGCACGGTTGGGTAGCGATAAAATATCCAGATCCAGTATCGGCTCATAGACATGCTCAAAGGTTGCTACCAGCCCATTACTGAAGAAACTGCCACTCGCCAGCACCATCTGAGCCGCACGCAGTGGAATATCACCATGATTACGGCTATACAGTCCGGTAATTCGGTTCCCCACCAGTTCGGCACGCAATACCGCATCACCCGGCATGACAATGCCGCCTAATTGCTGGAAACGGTGGCGTAGAGCTTGATGTAAGCGCATGCCGAGTAATGACGGCGGCAGTGTGGGCAACAATTGAATCGGTTTACCCACCGCCGCGCGTAGTGCGTCCAATGGCGCAGATTCATCCAGCCCGATGCAAGCTGGCAGTAAAATCATTTCTGCGGTAGATGACAAACGAGCCAGCTCATCGGCCAGCGGTTGCAAGTTTTCGGGTAAGTCCAATACACGCGCAATATTCACCGCGCGGAATTCGCTAGGGTTATCGCGTAAACGGTCCAGCGCCGGTAAATGCAGATAGTCCGCAGTGACTTCAACACCCTGTTCCTGCAAGGCACTGGCGACCATCTGCGGCTGAAAATCGAGGAATCCTTCAATACCAATCACCGCCACTTTTTGCCAAGGTAACGGGCCTTCTAATGGTGCAACCGGAATATCCGCTGGGCTGAGCCATGTAGGTCGACAGTTGCCTAGCGGTGTCAGACGTAAGTGATTTTTGGCCGCACTGCCAACCAGATTCAGGCCGCAGCGGCTTAGCAGAGACTCGGCTTGTTGGGCCAACTCACCCACCTGACCTGTTTGCCCCATTTTGCTGTAAGGGTGTTCCGGCGCTAACTCCGCCAGCGTTTCAAGTGCTGAGAGTGGCTGGCTGACCGCCTGCCCATTAGGTAATTTCGCCAATAGATCCAAAGAGCCAGAGGAGAAATGCAATGCATTTTGACCGGCGCTGACAATCGCGCAATATTTACCTTGTTCGGCGAGGCGGATACCGCACACCAGCCCAGCTAATCCACCACCGATGATAATCACATCAAATTTCATCTGGTTTCTCCTGAACATTGGCCGTATTCGGGCTGTCATCCAAGCCACAAAGCCCTTGATAAACCCAATGGGTAAACTCGCTTTCCCGCAAGGCGTCACCCCATGCTATCGGGCGCACACCTTTCCAGCGCTCATTCAAAAACTGCCTAAGCTGTTCACGAGATTGCTGCGGTGTTGTTACTTTAAAGCGGCTGAGTAAACCCGCAGCCCGGCAAGCACAAAGCTCCCCCTGACAAGTCCCCATGCCAACCCGGGTGCGGCGACGTAAATCCAGCAGGTTATTAACCGACAATGATTCAATGGCATAGCGCACTTCGCCAGCAGTCACCGCTTCACATTCACACACCAAACTGTTGTCCAGACGGTTTCCTGCCAATAACTGTGTCGCACGGTCACCATGACGATAAACCGCCGAGCCACGAATACTGGCAGGTAAAGAAATCACTTTACTGAGCGTTTGCTCGGCTGATTGCTGTGAACCAGGAAGTGGCTCTTGGGCCGTGGTGCAAGCCGCTGTCACGCCCAGCTTTTCACACACTTTATCCGTTGCCCATTCTGCCATCAGCCGGTAGGTCATCAACTTGCCACCGGTGATGGTGATAAAACCTTCCAGCCCATCGCGGCTGGCGTGATCGAGCAATACAATGCCGCGACTCACATTACGTCCAGAAGGATCATCATCACTGGCAACCAGCGGTCGAACCCCAGCGTAAGCACGCAAAATACGCGTTTGCGCCAGTTGCGGCGACAGTTTGGAGCCTTCGCGAATTAAGGTATCCACCTCTTGTGCCGTTACTACCATATTGTCTATCTGATCGTATTCAATATGAGTGGAGGTGGTGCCAATCAGTGAAATGGTATCGCCCGGTACCAGAATGTCGGCATCTGCGGGTTTACGGCAGCGGTTGATCACCATGTTGTTGATCCGATGTCCCAGGATCAACAGCGCGCCTTTGGCGGGGAACATGCGAATACGAAGATCGGCGTATTCGGCAATGTGCTGACCCCAGATCCCCGCCGCATTCACGACGATTTGCGCATGAATATCATATTGCCGCTGATTTTTATGATCGAAAACGCGCACACCACTGACCCGGTCACCGTGGCGCAATAAGCCGATAACTTCGTGATAAGTCAGTACATTGGCTCCGTGCTCACGGGCATCCAACATATTGGCGGCGGTTAAGCGGAAAGGGTCAACAGTGCCATCAGGTACCCGCACGGCCGCAATCAGCGCGGGGTTCGCGGCAGGTTCGAACCGTAATGCTTGTTTGGGATCAATGGCTTCAGCCTCGATCCCCGCCTCCTGACAGCGAGCAATAAATTGTTCCTGATAGTCGAGGGAGTCTTCCGGCAAGGTGATAAACAAGCCATCGGTTTGCTCAATACAATGGCGGGCAATGCGTTTGAGAATCCGATTTTCTTCAATACATTCACGCGCGGACTCTCCGTCGGTAACAGCATAACGCGCACCACTGTGTAATAAGCCATGATTGCGGCCGGTAGCACCAGTGGCAATGTCGTGCCGCTCCAAGAGCGTACAAGCCAAACCCCGTCGGGCGCAGTCTCGGGCAATCCCGGCACCGGTCGCACCACCACCAATGATGATGACATCCGTTTCTGTGTAAGGAGAACTGTTCGTCATGAAAGACCCCACATTATCAGACAGCCGCCTGGCGGCTAATTATGAGTCTATTGAGCCACAGTCTTTATGGTTATTGTTTGATAAGGAACAAAAACGAACGAAAAACGAAAGTAATGTGGTGTTTAAAAACCATGATTGTGATCAAAGTCACAGGTAATTTGTCATTGCCGGTTTCAAAATGTTAACCAATCGCTCAAAATTGCCGCCGCGGTCATATAACTGTAACAAATGCGCTATTACTCACAGATAAGTTCAGTGAATTTATCTAGCATGGCGCTCGTTATGGAACATAAACGACTGTAGCTTCACCGTTTAACTACCGGCAGCCCTTAACAAACGGATAGATATCAGGCTATACCGGAGTCAAAAACAAAAAAAAGCCATCGGAGGCACTTATGTTGAGTATTTTTAAGCCCGCGCCACATGTGGCACGGCTTCCCGCAGACCAGGTCGACCCCACTTACCGCCGCTTACGCTGGCAAATCTTCATGGGTATATTTTTCGGTTACGCAGCCTACTATCTGGTGCGTAAAAACTTTACGCTGGCCATGCCGTATTTGATCGAACAAGGGTTCTCTCGTGGGGATCTGGGCTTCGCGCTATCCGGTATTTCTATTGCTTACGGCTTCTCAAAATTCATCATGGGTTCGGTTTCTGACCGGTCTAACCCACGGGTGTTCCTCTCTGCCGGTTTGATTCTCGCCGCTGCCGTGATGCTGTTTATGGGCTTTGTGCCTTGGGCAACATCCAGTATCGCAGTGATGTTCGTGCTGTTGTTCTTATGCGGCTGGTTCCAGGGGATGGGGTGGCCGCCATGTGGCCGTACCATGGTGCACTGGTGGTCGAAGAAAGAACGCGGCAGTATCGTTTCTGTCTGGAACTGCGCCCATAACGTGGGTGGTGGCTTGCCGCCATTGCTGTTCTTGCTAGGTATGGCATGGTTTAACGACTGGAAAGCCGCGCTCTATATGCCAGCGTTCGGTGCCATTTTGGTGGCATTGATTGTCTTTGGTTTAATGCGTGACACCCCACAATCTGTGGGCTTACCTCCGATTGAAGAGTACAAAAACGACTATCCGGATGACTATAGCGAAGAAGCGGAAGAAGAGCTGACGGCGAAGCAAATCTTCATGCAATACATTTTGCCAAACAAGCTGTTATGGTATATCGCGATTGCTAACGTTTTTGTTTATTTGCTGCGTTACGGCATCCTCGATTGGTCACCAACCTACCTGAAAGAAGTAAAACACTTCGCGCTGGATAAATCCTCATGGGCTTATTTCCTGTATGAATACGCTGGTATTCCAGGGACGCTACTGTGTGGTTGGATGTCCGATAAAGTGTTTAAAGGTAACCGTGGTGCTACCGGCGTGTTCTTTATGACGCTGGTGACTATTGCAACCATCATTTATTGGCTCAACCCAGTGGGTAACCCTGGCATCGATATGGCTTGTATGATCACCATCGGCTTCCTGATTTACGGCCCGGTGATGTTAATTGGCTTGCATGCCCTTGAATTAGCACCGAAAAAAGCAGCAGGTACCGCAGCAGGCTTCACCGGTTTGTTCGGTTATCTGGGTGGTTCGGTCGCGGCCAGTGCCATCGTCGGTTACACCGTTGACTACTTCGGTTGGGACGGCGGCTTTATGGTCATGATTGGCGGTAGCATCCTGGCGGTTCTGTTATTGATTGTGGTGATGTTCAGCGAGAAAAAACATCACGAAGAACTGGCAAGACAGGCCGAGATGGATAAAAAATAGGATCAATAAATTTGTACCCTAATGATTAAGTAGCTTACAGGCTGTGCCGTTATCTATGGATTAATAGCGACACAGCCTTTTTCATACCCTGAAATTGATAAATGGAGCAATATCAATGAAAACTCATATGAAGTTACTGGTAGCAAGTATGATTCTGGCATCCTCAGTCGCCGGCATGGCGCATGCGGTAGAACCCGTAGCCAAAGATAAAGTGGTTATCGCGCATCGTGGAGCCAGTGGCTACTTGCCTGAGCACTCACTGCCAGCCAAAGCCATGGCGTATGCACAAGGCGCTGATTATCTTGAACAAGACTTGGTGATGACTAAAGATAATGAGTTGGTGGTTCTGCACGACCATTATCTGGATCGCGTGACCGATGTCGCTGAGCGTTTCCCTGATCGAGCACGCAAAGATGGCCGCTATTACGCCATTGACTTCACTTTACCGGAAATCAAGTCACTGAAATTTACCGAAGGCTTTGATATTGATAAAGAGGGTAAAAAAATACAGAGCTATCCGGGCCGCTTCCCGATGGGCAAATCTGACTTCCGTGTGCATACCTTCCAGGAAGAGATTGAATTCGTTCAGGGGCTGAATCATTCGACCGGCAAGAACATCGGCATCTATCCTGAAATCAAAGCGCCGTGGTTCCATAAACAGGAAGGGAAAGACATTTCCACTAAGGTGTTGGAAGTGTTGAAGCAGTACGGTTACACCACCAAAGCCGATAAAGTCTATCTGCAATGCTTTGATGCCAATGAATTAAAACGTATCAAGAATGAGCTGGAACCGAAGATGGGCATGGACCTGAAACTGGTTCAACTGGTGGCTTATACTGACTGGAATGAGACCTACGAACAGAAACCTGATGGCAAGTGGGTTAATTATAGTTATGACTGGATGTTCAAGCCGGGAGCTATGAAGCAAGTCGCGCAATATGCCGACGGCATCGGCCCTGACTATCACATGTTGGTGGTTGAAACTTCTACGCCAAATAACATCAAGCTGACCAATATGGTGAAAGAAGCACATGCCAACAATATGATGGTTCACCCTTTCACCATTCGTGCTGACAAGTTGCCTAAATACGCCACTGACGTGAACCAGCTGTTTGATATTATCTACAATCAGGCCGGGGTTGACGGGGTATTTACCGATTTCCCAGATAAAGGTGTGCAATTCCTGCAAAAACAGGGACAGCACCAGTAAGTGACTGGTCTGAGATAACTTAACATCTGAGATGACTTAAAACTTAAAATAGGAAAATGGCGAACTCATCTACAGTTCGCCATTTTTTCACTGCAATCAATTCTTTATTTATCAGACCCTAAGAACATTTTGCGCAAATAATGCGGCACAGCATCATCGGCATTAGAACCAATCACTTCCAGATTCGGCAACATATCTTTTAGGCGCTGATGAGCATCGCGCATAATGCAGCCCTTGCCCGACATAGAGAGCATTTCCAAATCATTCATACCATCGCCAAACGCGATACATTCTTTCAATGAATAACCAATGATTTTAGCGACTTGCTCAAGTGCGTGGCCCTTGGAAACACCACCACCCATCACTTCCAGACAGGTTGGGAAAGAGAAGCTGACATTTACCCGATCGCCCCAACGTGCGTTGATGGCCTCTTCCAAAATCAATAACTTATCGTGATCGTCGCAGGTAAAGTAGACCTTACATACTCCGTCGGTCGGCAGTAAAGCCGGTTCGAACACTTGATATTTGAACACCGACTCGCGGAAGAACTCTTCCTGCGCCGGGCTTTCGCGGTTCATGTACCATTCGTCATTCAAATAGACGTTGGTCAGAATATCTGGATTGTGGTGTTCGATATTGTACAAGTCACGGGCGATATCAGCATCAAGGTTATGGCTGAAAATCAGCTCCCCTGCCGTGTTGTGCACACGCGCGCCATTGGAGGTTATCATAAAGGCACTGATCTCCAGATTGTCGCGGATTTGCGCCACATCAATATGGTGGCGGCCGGTCGCAAACACAAAGTGCACATCACGTTGCGTCAGCAACTTAAGTGTCTCTTTGGTATAAGGCGTCAGTATGTGGTCAGGTGACAGCAGGGTGCCATCTAAATCGGAAGCAACAACATGATACATAGCGGTATGTTCTAACCTCTGGTGGTGTCGGAGTCTTGCGGGCCGACTGGTTTTTTATGTTGTAAAGAAGAGTGATGTTGCGCAAAAAAGCGCAATATAGCGCTTAGCGCCTCGGCACGCAGGGTGTCCCGTTCGAACAGGATCTCATGGCGTGCGCCTTTAATTAACTTCGGCTGCCCCCCTTCACAAGGGTGCCCCGCCAGAGTCATTGCCTGAGTAAATGCATTATGGGCCGGGTTATGTACTACCCGATCCTCACTGGCCTGTAGTAACAGAACCGGTGTGGTAATTTTGTCTGCTTGAGCAATAATTTGCTCCCCCACCATCAGGCTTTCACGGACCCAATGATAGGTTGGCCCACCGACACGGATTTCTGGGCTGTCAGCATATTGGCGCAAGTAGCGGCGATAGCGCTCGCGGCTGTGAGTCAGCATATTGACCACATAGGGCAATGGCCGCCACTGCCCGGTGCCTATTGCATAGTAATCCCGCAGCTTTTGATGTTTCTCAGTCCAATCGACAATCCGGTGGGCCAGCCAACCCGGCATCGGCAAATGGATGCCAAACATGGGTGCGCAGAGCGCTACAGCATTAAACACTGTCGGTTCTCTCGCCAGATAACGGGTCAGAATCGCCCCCCCCATAGAGTGGGCCAATGCAAAACACTGCTGATAATGGCTTCCGGTTATCTCACGCTGCACCAGCTGCGCAAAATCTTCAATGTAATCATCAAATTTGATCACATGCCCGCGGTTACGATCATCAAGTATTCGCCCGGATCGGCCCTGCCCACGATGATCCAACACGATAACATCATAACCTTGCTGGAATAGATCATAGGCCACTTCGGGATATTTAACGTAACTTTCAATGCGGCCTGGCACCACCACCACCACGCGGGTATGTTGCGGTGAACAAAAACGGACATAGCGAATAGGGATATTATCGACCCCCATAAACTCATCTTCATCCCGCTGCTGCCAGAAATCTAACAATGGGCCGTTAACAAAAGCAGCAAACTGCTCTTCGCGGGTCAACCAGTTATTCATATGATTATCTAACGGCATCGCGTGGCTCGATATAACGTGAGTTGTAAATCATGAGCTTATAATTCATGACGTTGTAAATCATGGTGTTATAAAACGGAGCTGATTGCAGCTTCTGGCCTGAATGACTCGGTATTCTGTGAGCCATAGCACAACTATTAGCAATGGAGTATTGTGGCATAAATTTACACATTCAGGGAACTTTGCCGATGACCTTAGACTGGTGGTTAACTTATCTGCTGACGACACTTATCCTCAGTTTGTCCCCCGGTTCGGGTGCTATTAATACTATGAGCACCGCCATCAGCCACGGTACGCGCGGAGTGATTGCCTCCATTTGCGGATTACAATTAGGGCTGGCCGTGCACATTGTACTGGTCGGTGTCGGCCTGGGCGCACTGATTTCACAATCGCTACTGGCATTTGAACTATTAAAATGGCTCGGGGCGGCCTATTTAATCTGGCTTGGTATTCAACAGTGGCGCGCAGCCGGAGCGCTGGATCTGCATGCATTAGCTAACAGTATGCCACGGCGAAAACTGTTTAAACGCGCGGTGTTTGTTAATCTGACCAACCCGAAAAGCATTGTTTTCCTGGCCGCATTGTTCCCACAATTTGTTCTGCCGCACCAACCACAGGTGGCGCAATATCTGATTCTCGGCAGCACCAGTGTGATAGTCGATATTATCGTGATGATTGGTTACGCGACTCTTGCCACACGAATTGCTGGCTGGATTAAATCACCACAGCAAATGAAATTATTGAATCGGATATTTGGCGGTTTATTCATGCTGGTAGGCGCATTACTGGCCACCGCACGTAAAGTATAAACCACATTGATATGCCCCGACCGGGTAACTCACCGGTTGGGGAACTCGCTAGCGAGACAATATCAGATGGATACCAAAACCAGCGAAGAGTACCCCTGCCAGCCCATCAATCCATTTGGATAATCGTTGATAACCACGGCGCATCATCGGCAAAGCAAAGACACAGGCCACAATGCTAAACCATACAAAAGTTTCCGCCACTATCAGCACAAATAACCCCCAGCGCGCGCCAGCAGTCACATTATCACCAACAAACAATGAAAATACGCTGCCGAAATAGATAACTGCTTTGGGGTTCGATAAATTAGTTAGAAAGCCACGCAAGAAAGTCCGGCCACGCGCAGGAAGTGCAACTTGGACCTCAGGTTCTGAAGTGTCTCGTTTGGAACGGGCCGATTTCAGCAATTGCCAACCCATCCAGCACAGATATAACCCACCGCCGACCATAATAATCTGGTGCAACCACGCCATTTTCTGCAAGATAAGATTTAGCCCCATCAGAGCGACGCCAGCCCAGACAACGATCCCCAAAGAAATGCCGGTCACTCCCATCATCGCTTCTCGGCGTGAGCGGCTGGCCGCGGTTTGCGACACAAAAAAGAAATCAGGCCCTGGACTCATCAAAGCAACCAAGTGCACCAGCGCGACGGTCAGAAATAGCATTAGCATGAGGCATTTCTCTTTAATAAATAAGTCTTTAACAAATAAGCAGCGTATTAATCGTCGTTGTTATCTACATGGTCGCGGATCATCGCCATAAACGGCGCGCCAAAGCGCTCCAGCTTACGTTGCCCGACGCCATTGACACTTAACAGTTCACTGGCAGTAATTGGCATCTGCTCCGCCATCTCCAGCAGGGTGGCATCGTTAAACACGACATAAGGCGGAATATTGCCTTCGTCGGCGATAGATTTACGTAATTTGCGCAATTTGGCGAACAACTTGCGATCGTAATTGCCGCCATAGGATTTTTGATTCGCACTGCTACGCACTTTCAAACTCTGGATTCGCGGCACTGCCAGTTGTAGTGGCAATTCAGCGCGCAATACCGGACGTGCCGCCTCGGTCAACTGCAAGGCGGAGAACATGGCAATATTCTGACTCAGTAATCCGAGATGAATCAGTTGGCGTAGGACACTGACCCAATGCTCATGACTCTGTTCACGACCAATGCCGTAAACTGACAGTTTGTCATGACCAAATTCACGAATACGCTGGTTATTGGCCCCGCGCAGCACCTCGACGATATACCCCAAACCAAACCGCTGTCCAACCCGATACACACATGACAGCGCTTTTTGCGCATCGGCCAGCCCATCGTAGCGCTTAGGTGGGTCGAGGCAGATATCACAGTTACCACATGACTGCTGTTTGCCTTCACCAAAATAGTTCAGCAAGACTAATCGGCGACAGGTTTGCGCTTCAGCAAAAGCCCCCATCGCATTGAGTTTATGCCGCTCAATATCTTGTTGCGCACCAGCTGGTTTCTCTTCCAGACAACGGCGCAACCACGCCATATCAGCCGGGTCATACAGCAACATCGCTTCGGCGGGCAAACCATCACGCCCAGCACGACCCGTTTCCTGATAGTAAGATTCGATAGTGCGCGGAATATCAAAATGCACCACAAAACGAACGTTAGGTTTGTTAATCCCCATACCGAAAGCCACGGTGGCGACCACCACTTGCAAATCATCGCGCTGAAAAGCTTCCTGCACCTGTGCGCGGCGCTCATTGTCCAGCCCGGCATGGTAAGCCGCCACACTTAAACCACGGCTTTGTAGGCGCGCGGTGGTGTCTTCTACCTTAGCCCGGCTATTGCAGTAAATAATGCCACTTTTGCCACGCTGGTCTTGAACAAAACGCCACAGTTGATCAAGCGGTTTGAACTTCTCAACCAGGGTGTAACGAATATTGGGGCGATCAAAGCTGCTGACCTGAATTAATGGCTGATCCAGATTGAGTAACCGCACGATATCGCCGCGCGTGGCTTCATCAGCCGTCGCGGTCAGTGCTATCACCGGTAAATTAGGGAAACGCTGCTTTAACTGACCAAGGGCTCGGTATTCCGGGCGGAAATCATGACCCCATTGAGAGATACAGTGCGCTTCATCCACTGCCAACAGCGCAGGACGCCACTGGTGCAGTTGATCAAGAAAGCTCTCCATCACCAGCCGTTCAGGCGCGATGTACAGCAGCTTAATCTGACCGCTGCGGCAGCCGTCCATCACCGCCAATTGCTGCTCGCGGGTTTGTGATGAGTTTAAGCACCCCGCGCCCACGCCATAGGCCAGTAGTTGGTCAACCTGATCTTTCATCAGAGAAATTAAGGGGGAGACCACCAGCGTTAAGCCATCCGTCACCAGTGCCGGGATCTGATAACACAAGGATTTACCACCGCCCGTTGGCATCACTACCAGACAATCTTGCCCTGATAGAGTGGCGTTGATAATTTCTTGTTGTCCGGGCCGGAATTGCTGGTAGCCGAAAGTATCTCGCAATACCTGCTCTGCCAGTAACTCCCTATTTATCACTGCTGCGGTTGACACACTATTCCCCAACTATGAGATCTGCACAGGCCGGTTAACCGGCCTGTGTCTGAAACTTTTCTAACGCCGGATGACGTTAAAGGACATCATTCAACATGATACCCACACCCACCCGTGTTTGCCTAAAGTTATAGTCAATCATTGACTCACCATAACCACTGAACACTTGGGTATAGAAACGAACATGCTTGGTGATTGGGTAGCTCCAGCCCATTTCAGCACCACCATAACCGGTATTCCAGTTATAACGGCCATCCAGACTGAACACACTTTCACCCAAGGCATAGCCCACTTTCAACCGATAATAACCCATGTATTTATTGATATCCGGGTTGTCATCTTTGCTGTCGCTTTCAGGGATACGA
The DNA here is from genome assembly GCF_030433455.1 of Yersinia sp. 22-579. Taxonomy (NCBI): domain Bacteria; kingdom Pseudomonadati; phylum Pseudomonadota; class Gammaproteobacteria; order Enterobacterales; family Yersiniaceae; genus Yersinia; species Yersinia sp. 22-579. The sequence continues at coordinate 73,242 of NZ_JAUJTZ010000013.1, forward strand.
TACCAAGGCTTCAGGTCGATTTCCAAGTTGCCGCGTTGAGCCATCAGGCGGGTATAAACGCGATCCCAGCTACGTGAGGTGGGATCAGCTTTACCGTTAGACTGGTGATTATAACCAAATTCTACTTCGCGGAATGTCCAGCCAGCCAGCTCATAATCGGTAGCCCAGGCCAGGAACAGTTGTGGCTCATAGTTGGTTTCACGGAAGGGTGAGGATTCATCTTTGTTCGATGCTTGCCACCAAGAGCGTTGAGTATATGAAGCACCCAGCAACGAGTTATCACCGGCAATACCGCGCCAGATAGGGAAGCCCAAGCTCAATTGGAATTTAACTTCATCCTTATTGGCATTCTGCGCCCAGTCATAAGAGCTTATCGCATCTTTATTGATATCGCTGGTATAAGTATAGAGTAAGTAGTTGGTTTCATACGGATAAAGCAAGAACGGATTATCGTGATCCTGCAACATTGCCGCAATAATACTGCCACGCACTGTCGGTGCGTCATGAATTTTCTCAACCGTTGCTTCTTCTGCCTGCGCCAAAGTCGGCACCAGTAATAAAGCGATTAAAATCTGCCAAAATCTACCCATCATTCCCCCATCACCTTACGAATTATTTCTATTTGTAATGAAAACAGCTCATTCTACACACAAATGTTATCTGAGATTAGTGTTGTTTATATTTATGATTTAACGACTGGAAAACAACAAAATAGAAGCATAAAATAAACAAACTAATAACATTAGAAATTATCTTTTAAGAGAAAACCAATGCCTGTAACACCTTTAACTCTGGAGAGTGCCCGCAACCTCATCGGTGAAATCTTTGTCTACCACATGCCATTTAACCGCGAATTAGGATTAAAATTAACTCGTTTCGAGCAAGATTTCGCCGAAATTACTTTTGATAATAATGACAAACTGGTCGGTAATATTGCGCAACGGATTTTACACGGTGGTGTTATTGCTGCGGTGCTGGATGTTGCGGCGGGTCTGGTGTGTGTTGGGAACAGCCTGGTTCGCCATGAACCGCTGATTCAGGAACAACTGCAAATGAAGCTGGCCAAAATGGGAACCATCGACCTCCGTGTCGACTATTTGCGCCCTGGCCGCGGCGAGCATTTTATTGCCAGCAGCAGCATTTTACGCAGTGGTAACAAGGTATCTGTTGCCAGAGTTGAGTTGCATAATGAAAACCAAATGCATATCGCCAGCGCGACTGCGACCTATCTGGTTGGCTGATGCGGCCTATTGCGGTGATGAATAATAACGTGAAGTTAAGTACACTCACCGCATCTCCTTTCTTGTTCTGAGCCACACCATGGATAAACAACGAACCCGTCAGGGCATTTTCTTTGCTCTGGCTGCCTATTTTATTTGGGGTATCGCCCCTGCTTATTTCAAGCTCATCCAACAGGTGCCGGCTGATGAAATTTTGACTCATCGGATTATCTGGTCATTTTTCTTTATGCTGATTTTGCTGACGGTTAGCCGTAATTGGCCACAGGTCCGCAGCGCCATTAAAAACCGCAAGCGCCTGCTATTACTGGCGGTGACCGCGGTGTTGATTGCCAGCAACTGGTTATTATTTATTTGGGCGGTCAACCACAATCACATGTTGGAAGCCAGTCTGGGCTACTTTATTAACCCGTTGGTTAACGTGTTATTTGGCATGCTATTTCTCGGCGAGCGTTTTCGCCGCATGCAATGGGTTGCGGTGGCACTGGCGTTCGGCGGTGTGCTTATTCAGCTGTGGCAATTTGGTTCGCTGCCGGTGATTGGTTTGGGGCTGGCGATTACCTTTGCGTTATATGGCCTGATTCGCAAAAAACTGGGGATTGATGCCCAGACCGGCATGTTGGTTGAAACAATGTGGCTATTACCGATCGCGGCAGTTTATCTGTTCTTTATTGCCGATAGCCCAACCAGCCACATGGGGGCTAATGCCTGGTCGCTGAATGTTCTATTAGCCGCCGCAGGGGTGATTACCACTATCCCACTGCTGTTCTTCACCGCTGCTGCTACACGTTTACGGTTGTCAACGTTGGGCTTCTTCCAGTATCTGGGGCCAACGCTGATGTTTATTCTGGCGGTCACTTTCTATGGTGAGACTATCGGCAACGATAAGATGGTCACTTTCATCTTTATCTGGGCAGCACTGTTATTGTTCACACTGGATGCGCTCTATACCCAACGCAAGCTACGTGCTTAAAATCAACCCCATGACAATGCCAGTTAGCTCATTGAGTTATCTGGCATTTTTGTTTATAGCAAAATATTAGAGCCAATTCTTGCGTTTGAAATAGAGATATGGCGCTAACCCGGCAATAATCATTAAACCAATCGCCGCCGGATAACCAAATGACCAACGTAGCTCCGGCATAAACTCAAAGTTCATCCCGTAGCTGGATGCGACCAGCGTAGGCGGTAGGAAGACAACCGATACCACTGAGAAGATCTTGATGATACGGTTCTGTTCGATGTTGATAAAACCCATCGCCGCTTGCATCAGGAAGTTAACTTTCTGGAATAAGGATTCATTGTGCGGCAGCAGGGATTCGATATCGCGCAGCACCTCACGAGCTTGTTCCAGTTGGCCACTTGGCAAACGCGCTTTACGCACCAGGAAATTCAGCGCCCGCTGGGTATCCATCAGACATAACCGTACTTTCCAGCCGATATCTTCCTGTTCCGCCAATGTGGAGAGCGCAGCATCATATTCATCGCCCTGTTGGCCTTCCATGATGACGCGGCTCAAGGCTTCTAAGTCGCTGTAAATGTTCTCGATTTCATCTGCCAGCTGTTCGATTTTGGTTTCAAACAAATCCAGCAGCAACTCATAGGCATTACCATCAACCAGAGTCTGATTACGCGCGCGCATGCGATATAAACGAAATGCTGGTAATTCACGTTCGCGCAGGGTATACAGGCGACCATCCCGAATAGTGAATGCCACCGTTGAGTTACCTGCGTGGTCTTCAGCATCTTCATAATAGAAGAAGGAGTGGATATGCAGACCATCCTCATCTTCAAAGAATCGTGCAGAAGCCTCGATGTCGTCCAATTCTGGCCGGGTCGCCAGGCTTTGCCCTAACTCATTCTGGACGCGTTCCCGCTCCCCCTCTTCTGGCTCGACTAAATCGACCCAAAGTGAGGTTGTCAGGTCATCTGATTCATCCAGCTCCAAACGGGATAAGCGATTGTTACTTAATTTAAATGCGCTCAGCATGTGCCAAAACTCCCTTGCGGTGATGGATAGGGAAAACGCATTGAAGCACAGAAACAGGTGAGTATTGAAATACCGTTTGTTTCAGACCGTTAGGAGATCTGACTCACAGCGACGGTTTAGCGAGGCCGCTGACAACCACGAAGGCTATCAGCAAATAAGAGGATAGCCTTAGAAGTTGCACCATATGAACAGGTTATTGAGCCAGTATCTACTGGGTGTGTCCAAGGCGAATGTCCTCATCAAGAATAGTGCGCGCATGTTACGCCGAGAAGAAAAAGTCTGTCAACCGGTTAAAAGATGTTAATTTGTGAGCATAAATTTTAGTTCCTGGCGATAAACTCACCAATAATAGAACCGGGTAAGAACACTCGGAGTTAATAGCGGTAAAAAGTAAAAAACCGAAGCCAGCTTCCACTTCGGTTTTGTGTATCCTGAATGCTGATTAAGCCGATGACTCAGCAAAATTTACAAACAGGCTTTCCCTTGGTATTGGCAAGAATAATCAACGCTTTATATTTTTAAACTGCTTAGTCGTGTCCGTTAGCGCAATTTCTGTCGGCAGCCTTTCCATTGAGCTGGCACCGTAGAAACCATCGCATTGCGGGCAATTATCCATGATGTATTGCGCATCTTGTGGGGTAGAAATCGGCCCACCGTGACACAACACAATCACATCTTCGCGTACTGCTTTTGCGGCGGCGGCCCATTTATTAATCAGAGGAACGCAATCTGCCAGCTTCAATGCAGTGTCAGCGCCAATATTACCGCCGGTGGTCAGCCCCATATGAGGGACAATAATATCAGCCCCCGCTTGGGTCATGGCGACAGCATCTTCGGCACTGAAAACATAAGGTGTGGTGAGTAAATCTTTCTCGTGGGCAAGGCGGATCATGTCTACTTCCAAACCATAACCCATACCGGTTTCTTCAAGGTTGGCGCGGAAGTTCCCGTCGATTAACCCCACTGTTGGGAAGTTCTGCACGCCAGAAAAGCCCAATGCTTTTAGTTGGTCCAGGAACTGGTCGAACTGACAGAATGGATCCGTACCATTCACCCCCGCCAGCACCGGTGTATGCTTGACTACTGGCAGCACTTCTTTTGCCATATCAACCACAATTTCATTGGCATTGCCGTAGGCCAACAGACCGGCCAGTGAACCACGACCGGCCATGCGATAGCGGCCCGAGTTATAGATAACGATGAGATCGATACCACCCGCCTCTTCACATTTGGCCGATAGACCCGTACCCGCACCGCCACCGATAATCGGCTCACGGCGGGCAATCATTTCCCGAAATTTAGCTAATATGGCCTGGCGTTGAAATTTTGGCATGTCGCTTCTCCACGAATAAAATGGCCCTAATGGGATGGGCTCTTTGCTATTTCTTTAAAATTTTCGACCGCTGCCTGGGCAAACTGTGGATCATTAATATTGAACGGATAATGCACCAGACGGCGTTTGTCAGTTTGAATCACGGTTTCTTGCAGCGTATGGATAAAGGCTTGCAATGCTTTTTCGTCCCAGAAGGGCTGGCCAGGAGCATCCAGCGCAGAGAAACCGCCCTCTGGAATCAAGAAACGCACTTCCCCTTCACAGCGATTGAGCTTCTCCCCAATCCAGCGCGCCATCTCAATGTTCTCTTGCTCGGTGGTACGCATCAGCGTGACTTGCGCGTTGTGCTCATAGAATAAGCGGTCAGCGTATTTCGCCGGAATGGTGGCAGGGCTGCCGAAATTGACCATATCTAATGCACCACAAGAGCCAACATAGGGGATTTGGCTGTGAGCAATGGCATCAAACCTTTCTGGCCCGCAGGCTAAGACACCATCAAATAATAGATCGCAGACTTCGGTAGTGGTCAGATCCAGCGCCCCTGCCAGCAAGCCACTTTCCGCTAATTTTTCCATGGCTTTGCCGCCACTGCCGGTCGCGTGGAACACCAAACAGTCATATTCTGCCGATAACGCAGCACTGACAGCCTGAATACACGGGGTCGTCACACCAAACATGGTCAAACCCAGCGCAGGTTTGTCATCGGTAACTGGCTCTTCTTTGGCAAAATAAACCGCACCAGCAATTTGATGGGCCGCGTTACTCAGTACCCGGCGGGAAATACGATTAAGCCCGGCAATATCTGTAACCGAATACATCATGGCAATATCACTGGCACCGATGTAACCGGAAACATCACCAGAAGCCATAGTTGACACCATCAGTTTAGGAATACCGATAGGTAAGCTTTGCATAGCAGGTGTTATCAGCGCCGTACCACCGGAGCCTCCCAAACCTAACAGTGCAGCCACATCATCACGGCTGGCAATAAAACGTTCAAAAGCCACCGCCATCGCACTTATCGCCCGCCCCCTATCACCACAGAACACCGCCTGACGCCCATCGGGATGGTGGCTTGCCACCGTTTCAGCCGTGATATCAGCGCCACCCGCGCGCTGGCCTTCTTTGGTCGATAAATCAACCGTGACGGTCTTCAGGCCGGTTGCTTTAATCAATTCACTGACATAGGCCAGCTCGTCGCCTTTGGTATCTGTCGTAGTCGCGATAAAAATATGACGGGGCATCTGAACATCCTTCTGTGAATGCGGAATGTCACAAAAAATGAAGCGCGTTGGTTAAGATAGAATCATATTGAGACTGCCGTATCATTATCGCAAAGGGCATTATTTAAATGTGAGACTGTCGTCTCAAAAACAATCTGAATGTGAAGGGCATTCATGGCGATTTGTGCGAGCGGTTTGTTATAGTGGGCGCAAATACGATCTCAAGACTATGGAGTGACCGTGAGCCATCAAGATAAACCAGAGCAGGCCTCTCCATCACTAACCACCATCAGGGCCAGAACCCGGCGGTTACTTATCGATACAGCGATGTCGATGTATGAACAAGGCGCGTTTCCATCAATAACCGAAGTGGCAAACGCTGCCCAGCTTTCCCGTGCAACGGCTTACCGCTATTTCCCAACGCAAAGTGCCTTGGTTTCTGCCATGGTTGATGAGAGCCTTGGGCCGATATTGGCGTGGCAACCGACTCAACCTGATGCTCGTCAGCGAATTGCTGAATTATTGTCTTTTGCTTATCCGCGAATGTTGCAACACGAAGGTGTGCTGCGAGCCGCGTTGCATTTATCGTTACAACAATGGGCCGATAACCGTAGTAATCCAAATAATGAAGAAAAGTTGATTCGTGGTAACCGTAAACGGTTGTTAAAACTGGCAGTCGAGCCATTGGAAGGAAAGTTAACACCAGAAGCACTGCAACGAGTGATCCATGCTTTCTCGTTAATTTATGGGTCAGAAGTGTTTATGGTGCTGAAAGATATTTGGCATTTGGATGACGCCGGAATTCAGGATGTTACTCAGTGGATGGGCAAAGCCATTCTGCTACAAGCGGAAACCGATGCAAGGCAGGCGGCTCAGGATGAGAGCCGCATGAATAAGTGATTCGGGTAAGTGAACGCCGCTAACACCGCTGCGGCGTCAAGGCCAGCCGTAGGGTTTACCCAAAGTCATTGGCGTTGCAGCAAGGCAGCAAATGAACGCATCCCGATGAGCTGACATTAGTCAGTGATTCGGGTGAGTGAACGCCGCTAACACCGCTGCGGCGTCAAGGCCGCAGGGTAAATTTAGACGGCTTCCAGCCGTGCGTAAGCCGCCACCAACCACTTAATCCCTTCACCGGGGAAGGCTACTTGCAACCGACTGTGCTCACCGCTGCCTTCCAAATTGACGATAGTGCCTTCACCAAACTTAGGATGTCGCACCCGCTGACCCAGTGAGAAGCCGCTGTCATTTTCATTCATCGGCGTCCCCATTCTACGGTGGTTTACCGGGCGAGAGACCGTCGCGCGTAGCCGCACTTCTTCGACGCACTCTTGCGGTAATTCGCCGATAAAACGTGATGGCCGATGATTCACTTCTTTGCCGTACAAGCGGCGGCTCTCGGCATAACAGAGTGTCAGTTTCTGCATCGCGCGCGTGACCCCAACATAGGCCAGCCGCCGTTCTTCTTCCAGACGCCCACCTTCATCCAGTGACATCTGACTTGGGAACATGCCCTCTTCCATACCCACGATAAATACCTGCGGGAACTCCAGCCCTTTTGCTGAATGGAGAGTCATCAATTGCACTGCATCCTGATAGGCATCTGCTTGCCCCTCACCGGCTTCCAGCGCCGCATGAGAAAGAAATGCCTGTAGTGGCATCAGATCCTGATCTTCATCCTGATAGCTGTATTGGCGGGTCGCATTGACCAGTTCTTCAAGGTTTTCAACACGCGCCTGACCTTTTTCGCCCTTTTCCTGCTCATACATCGACCACAAGCCAGAATCGCGAATGACTCGATCAGTTTGGACATGCAGCGGCATATCAGCTGTTTCATGCGCCAGTGAATCCACCAGTTCGACAAAACGTTGCAGTGCAGAAGCCGCACGGCCTGCCAGCACTTTTTCCTGCAACATGGCACGGGTTGACTGCCACAAGGTTAACTGACGGTCACGCGCGGTTTGGCGAATAACATCTAATGTGCGATCACCAATCCCACGAGTCGGCGTATTCACCACCCGCTCAAAAGCAGCATCATCGTTACGATTGGAAATCAGACGCAGATAAGCCAGTGCATCTTTGATTTCCTGACGTTCGAAGAAGCGCTGACCACCATAAATACGGTACGGCATCGCCGTTTGTAACAAGGCCTCTTCCAAAACACGCGATTGGGCATTACTACGATACAAGATGGCACAATCATTCAGCGCACCGCCGTTGTCTTGCCAGGCTTTAATGCGATTCACCACAAACCGGGCTTCATCCAACTCGTTAAAAGCACAATAGAGCGAGATAGGCTCGCCTTGCGCCCCATCAGTCCACAAGTTCTTACCCATGCGGCCGTCATTATTAGCAATCAGGGTGTTTGCCGCCGTCAGAATATTGCTGGTCGAGCGATAATTCTGCTCCAATCGAATGGTTTCAGCGCCGGGAAAATCTTTCAGGAAGCGCTGGATATTCTCCACCTGCGCCCCGCGCCAGCCATAAATTGACTGGTCATCGTCGCCGACAATCATCACATTGGAGCGATCCCCAGCCAGCAGGCGAATCCAGGCATATTGAATGTTGTTGGTATCCTGGAACTCATCCACCAGAATGTTGGTAAAGCGCTCGCGATAGTGGTTCAGAATGTGCGGCTTATTCAGCCACAACTCATGTGCACGCAATAATAGCTCGGCAAAATCCACCAGGCCCGCGCGGTCACAGGCTTCCTGATAGGCCTGATAAATACGCAACCAAGTGGCTTCAACCGGGTTACCGTAGCTCTCAATATGCTGCGGACGTAGACCTTCGTCTTTTTTGCCGTTGATGTACCACATTGCCTGACGTGGAGGCCATTGTTTTTCATCTAAATTCAAGGCTTTAACCAAGCGCTTCAATAACCGCAGTTGGTCGTCGCTGTCGAGGATTTGGAAATCTTGCGGCAGATTGGCATCCATATGGTGAGCACGCAGCAACCGGTGCGCCAACCCGTGGAAAGTGCCAATCCACATGCCGCCCTGACTGGTGCCAATCAAATGCTCAATACGGTGGCGCATTTCGGCCGCCGCTTTATTGGTAAAGGTCACCGCGATAATCGAATATGGGGAGGCATTTTCTACCGACAGCAGCCAGGCAATACGATGAACCAGCACCCGTGTTTTGCCACTGCCCGCACCGGCCAGTACCAACAGGTTGCAGCGTGGCGCGGCCACGGCTTCACGTTGTTTTTCATTCAGGCTGTCGAGCAGATCAGAAACGTCCATAGGCACCGTTTATCGGGTAAGGGAAAATAGCTAAATCGCCAGCTATCCGGCGATTTTAACATCATTTCACTGTGAATTTATACAGAGTTATTGCAGAGGATTATAGCAATGCTGTCAGGGAAGCCAACTGCGAAATCTCAATATGTGGCAATAACCGGCTGTCACTGGCCGTCATCAGGCTCTGTTGGCGGTCGTTAATCCAGCATGCTTGCATGCCACAACGTAGCGAGCCGGCGACATCAGTGGTCAGGTCATCACCGACATGTAAAATATTTTTCAGCGGAATATCCAGATGATTCGCCGCTTTATGGTACATATCGCGGAAGGGTTTGGCGCGGCCATGCGGGCCGGAGCGCAAGACAAACTGAAAATAATTATCCAGCCCACAGGCTTTAGGGTCCGCATTGCCATTGGTGATAGCCACCAGCGGATAATGCTCAGCCAGCGCGCTTAAGGTGTCGTGTGTCGCCGGCGGCACATAAATACGGCTACGCCATAGGGCAAAGTTTTCCATCGCAGCATCAGCCCCACATTGCGCTTCTGACTTACTCAAACCATGACGCATCAACCCCAGCTCAATAGCATGCCAGCGCCACTGAGTGACATCGTGGTAAATGTCCGGATCTTGCTCCAGTAATTCACGGCGAAAGCGGTGTAAATCTGCGGCTTGTAACTGCGCTAAATTGGGGTGGTACTGCTGTAAAAATGCCACAGACTCTTGTTCTGTACGGGATATCACCGGCCGATTGTCATACAAGGTGTCATCCAAATCGAAGGTAATGGCGGAAATACGTTCAAGTGGACGATAAAAATGCATCAGGATTTGCCTCGTTTGGCCCGTGGATGAGCAGCATCATACACTGTTGCCAGATGTTGAAAGTCTAGATGAGTATAAATTTGTGTAGTGGTCAGATTGGCGTGACCGAGTAACTCCTGCACTGCACGCAGGTCGCCGCTGGATTCCAGCATGTGGGTGGCGAAAGAGTGGCGTAGTTTATGCGGGTGAATATGGCTACTGACCCCTTGCTTGACACCCCATTCGGCAAAGCGTTTTTGCACATTTCGCGCTGAAATCCGCTTCCCGGTATTGGCTAAAAAGATGGCGTCATCCTGCGGTTCAAACAATTCACAGGGTTTAAACAATTCACGCAGCTCCAGCCAATGCTCCAGCCACTTGACTGCCGTCTTGCCGATAGGGACTTTGCGCTCTTTGCTACCCTTACCCATCACCCACACTTCGCCGCTCGCCAGATCGACATGTTTGCAGTTCATTCCGACCAGTTCAGATAAACGCAAGCCCGCGCCATACATGACTTCCAGCATCGCCCGGTCACGCACTGCCAGTGGGTCATTCAGGTCGATATCCAGCAGTTTATCGACCTCATCGACATCAATATTTTTCGGCAGATGGCGGCCAGAACGCGGGGTACTGACCCCTTTGGCCGGGTTGGCTTGCAGTACGCCCTGACTGACCAGCCAGTTGAGGAAACTGCGTAAAGCCGAGAGTCGCAAAGCCAGGCTGGATGAGTGCAAACCGGCGCGTTTGCTACGCGAAACCAACGAGCGCACTTGCGCGGCATCCAGTGTTTGCCAGTGTGCCAACCCCATCTGTTCGCCCATTTCCATCAGCGCTTGCAACTGACGTCGATAGCTGGTGATAGTTAGCGGGCTAAGTTGGCGCTCAACTTTGAGGTAACGCAGAAAAGCCTCTACCTGCGGGGCAAGCGAAGTACTGAACTCAGTCATACCGGCTCTATCCAGCGCTCCAGCAGGCTCGGCAATAACATGGATAATTGATTCAGCATCACAGTGCCCATGCCTTGCTGATAATGCTGGATATCACGACTGCTGAAAATGATAACCCCCAGATCACCCTCTTTGCCCAGCAATGACAACGCCACTGAGCCGACTTGCTTAGCTTGCGGCAATAATAGCAGCAGCTCCGGCCCATTCAGGCTGCCAAGATAATGGCGAGCATTCCCCAGCCGCTGAATGCGCATTGGCTCAAAAGCATGGCGAGACAGACCCAAATGGGTGAAGTCAGATGGCGCGCCGATTTGCCAACGGTCAGTAAACAATCTGACATTTGCACCAGCCAACCCAAAATCTCTGGCCCAACGCTGCAAACGATTGAGCATATCTTGCAAGCTACTGGCGGCAGCAAGATTGCCTTGCAGTTGCAGTAACCGGTTGAATAACACTTCATTCAGACCCGCCTGCTCCATCAGCAACGTAATCTCTTCTTCCAACTGACCTATCTGATTACGCTGACGCCCCAGTTGCCACTCCACCAGCGAGACTGTGCCTCTAACCGGATGGGGAATATGCATCTGTTCAACCAAACGAGCATTGCGGATAAAGAAGTCGGGATTTTGCAATAAATACTGCATAACGGCATCGTCGTCTAACTCGATACCCGCTAGCGCCTGCTCCTCAGAACTTTTCATGTCACACCCGTCATAATGAATATTTATACCCTAAATAATTCGAGTTGCATGAAGGCGGCCAACACACATGCAGCTTGAAGTATGACGGGTATACTATAGATGAATGAAGCCATCATACACATGGGTGGCCGGCCCGGTCATATACAGCGGGTGACCCGGCCCTTTCCAGCTGATATGCAAACTGCCACCCGGCAATTCAACATGCACCTCTTCACCCAACAATTCTTGCTGAATACCAATCGCCACGGCCGCACAAGCCCCGCTACCACAAGCCTGAGTTTCACCGGCTCCGCGCTCATACACCCGCAAGCGGATATGTTCACGGCTCACAACCTGCATAAAGCCGATATTAGCCCGTTCGGGAAAGCGCTCATGACTTTCTAATACTGGGCCTAGCAAGGCAACATTGGCAACCGAAACATCATCAACCTGCATCACACAATGAGGATTGCCCATCGAAACGACACCACATAACACGGTGTGCTCGGCGGCACGCAAAATGTAGGTTTTTTCAGCTTTAGCCGCACGGAAAGGAACACTCTGCGGCTCGAAATTGGGTTCGCCCATATTGACGCACACCAGTTCGTCTTCAGTCACACTCAATATCATACGACCGGTTTGGGTGCTGACACTGATATCGCGTTTATTGGTCAGCCCTTTCAGTCGGACAAAACGGGCAAAACAGCGCGCGCCATTGCCACACTGAGAGACTTCGCTGCCATCGGCATTAAAAATACGGTAGTGAAAATCCAGCTCAGGATCATAAGGTGGCTCAACCACCAACATTTGATCAAAGCCCACGCCAGTGTGCCGGTCTGCTAATCGGCGGATCAACTCCGGCGAAAAGTAAACATTTTGGGTAACTGCATCGACAACCATAAAGTCGTTGCCAAGACCGTGCATTTTGGAGAACTGCATTTCATACTCCGCTGACTTTTATTGACCGGCTAAATTTTCGGTACTGGCTACATTCGGTACTGACTCAATCTGGCGGCGTAAAGGATTGTCACTGTGGCCCAGCGATACTTTGGGTTGGCTTTGAATCGCCCGGTAAACCCTGCTGATTTTTATCGACCTGGCCGCTGTCTTGTTTTGTCGTTTCGACCTTGGGTTTATCTGCCGGTGGGAAATATAACGGGCCTTTCAGACCACAACCGCTCAACGCGAACACCATCATCGCAGTCAGTGGCCAACATAGTTTCTTTTTCATTTTTTAACGCCTGTAAATTGTTTTGACGCCGGTAAATGTGTTATTGCCTGTGATTCACGCGTCCAAGGCCTCTATAATCGCAGGTGGATCATGAAAAGCAATAGGAATTGAATATGAACGACAGCGAGTTTCATCAGTTAGCCGATCAATTGATGCTTTGCATTGAAGAAACACTGGATGGTTTTAGTGGCGATAGCGATATCGATTATGAAACCAATGGCGGGGTGATGACTCTGACTTTTGAGAATGACAGCAAGATTGTTATCAACCGCCAGGAGCCATTACATCAGGTATGGTTGGCAACTAAAGCGGGTGGTTATCATTTTGATTACCGCGAAGGGCACTGGTATTGCTCGCGCAGCGGCGAAGAGTTCTTTACCAAGCTATCCGAAGCAGCGACCGCGCAAGCTGGCGAAATCGTAAGTTTTAGCTAGTCGCTCAAGCTAACCCCTGCGGCGTCAAGGCCTCGGGGTTTAGTTTACCCAAAGTCATTGGAGTTGCAGGTAGGCAGCCAGTAAACGCATCCCGATGAGCTGACTCAAGTCAGTGATTCGGGTAAGCGCGCGCAGCTAACACCCCTGCGGCTTCAAGGACACAGGGGAAATCAATGTAGCTGAAACTGCTGCGCTGGCGAGGAGGTTTCTTTATCAGCAATATGCAGATGAGACAACGCATTGCTACGGAAAGGAATCACCTGAGTTCGACCATCTAGCTGCACAATTTGGTAGAACTGCGGCAAGTTGAAGTTGATAAAGCTAGAGCCGTAAGTAAAGCGGTCGTGGGAAGATGAATAGAAACGACTAACATCCCGCACTAACTCCTCCTTACTGCCCTCGCAATGATGATAAACCTCAACACGGTTGGTCTCATCCAGGATATAAATGTTAAATCCTTTCTCATCTGCAGTGCCTTCGAAGAAGAACTGAATAATCCCTTCGCTGGCAAAACCATCCACGACGGGTGGCAGATGAATTTGATCGGTTTCGACCTGAATCGATAACCCATGCAACTTGTTATTGGATATCGCGCCATAGAATTCGACGGCATTTTCCAATTTCTGCACCGAGACACTCAGGCGCTCAAAGAACAAGCCCCATGTTTGACCGGAAACTCGCACCGCTTTGAAACGGCCTGGTTCCTGGCGGGTACTGGACAAGCGCAGTTCAATACATTCAGAAACCAATTGCTGGATACGGGTACGAATCAAGCCACGTAAGTGTTGGCTATAGCAGAATACATCCACGGATTCTGGCGGAGCCGCATCCTGATGCATTTTGCCTAAAATAGTTTTCAGTGCTTCCAATACCGCCTGTTCACCGCTGAAATGCAGCGTCCGCACTTCATTCCATGAATTGCGGTACAACAAATCAATACTGCCAACCAGGCACTGTTGCTGCTCGCCAAAACTGAAAACATCCAGTTTACGGAAATCAAAATGCACCACTTGATTACGGAAAGCGGCAGTTGGGTCATGTTCCAGATTGACGATAATCGCTAAATGGCGAATCTCGCACGGACTATACAGCGCTTTAGGTGTCGGCGCTGGCAGACGCAATGGGAAGTGGTGAGAGATATCGGTCACCAACTCTTGCAGTTTGACGGTATCGCACAGATTGGCACTTTTAATATGCAGGCGCGTTTTGCTGGTCAACAAGCCGTTGAAATAGGCCCATGACACTAATTTATTCAGATAACGGTTATATTCCAGCGGCTGATGGCTGACAATCGTCTCCATCGACGGCGCTTGGTTATACAGATACCAGCCCGGACGGTTAGCACGGCCCGCTGGCACATGAATAAAGGTCAGGTGTTCTTCGGAAAGATCCGGTGAAATTTGTGGGTTAACCAGCGTCACTTTACCCGGTAGGGCTTCAAATGCCGCATACAGTTTCCGGGTCAGAACGCCGATATCCTGCGGGCTGGCGCTAACACTCAAGTTGTTACGCCGCGCAAAGCGAATCAAATTACGATAGCTTTGCATCATGGCATCTAACAGCTCGTTATGTGCTTCACGCACCCGTTCAATCTTCCAGTTCGCACGGTTATCCAACACCGCCAGACTCTCGTCACTCCAGCCCCATTCACTGACTAATTGGCTGAGAATTTCACGCCGCCAGCCCACACTTGCGGGGGTTCGGGATAATTTCTCACACACTTTCAGATAGAAACAACGACGCACCAGGTTCAAACGGGTGGTGTCATTAATTTGGGTCAGGTAGCGGGTGACGCGATCAAGCATCATGCAGTAAGCATCGAGGCCAAATGCCACAATCTCACCGGCATGCAGGCGCTGCTTGATTTCCATCGCCAACAGTTGAGAATTAGGGTATTCCCAAGAATAGGCTTCGAGCAGAACCGTTTTCAGCACCGCTTTATAAGGCGAATCGATACTCTTGTACAATTGCCACAAACTGGCCCCGAAATACTCTTCCGCTGACAGGGTGCTCAAACCGCCCAGATCCAGCCATTCATTCGGCGTTAATACGCCCTGCGCGTACAGCGACAGCACGTAATCATCGTAATTATTTTCTTCTTCAACCGGGACCATATTCCACAGAATACGCTTCCCAGCCAGACGAACCGCACTGCGGTAAAATTCATCCAGCAATAAAATATGTTGGGTTGAGCCGCAATCCTCACCCCCCAGACTACCACTGGCGTTATGGCGGAAACGGTTTTCATCTATCAGGAAGAAGCTGACTTCAACACCCATTGATGCAGCCCATTTTTCCAGCAGACTACATTTCTTTTGCAGGCGGTTGCGCTCTTCAGCATCAAGCCAGGCTTGGTGACACACCCAGATATCCAGATCAGATGTATGGCACTGACCAATAGATGAAGTGCTTCCCATTGAGTAGACGCCGGTAATCGGCAGTTCACCGCCCACACTCTGCTGCAAAGGTTGGCCCCATTTGGCTTCAACCTCAGAGAGATAATCCTGTTGCGTTTCATTGGGCGTGAAAAGACAGATGCCATGGGGAACGTTACCATCAAGGTAGCCCGGCATCAGTGGATGATGACAATGTAATAGGGTCGGTAGCAGACTGTAGACCTTTTGGAAGGCTGGCCCCATGGCCGCCAAGGCGCGATCGACTCGTAATTGGTTGATCGCATCCAGTCGCTGTTTTAGTGTCTCGATGTAGAGGTACAAGACGTCTCGCCTGGTTGTTCCGGTGCTTAGAATTGTTCCGGTGCTTAGAAAAAAAACCGTGTTCCAGATTCGCTTATGGCTTTTTTTGACTTTCAGCGAAAATGTGGTTTTTGTTGAACTGACCAAAAAACATTTTGTTTGAAGACATATTGTTTGAATAACAGTTAACGAATTATTGCTGGAAACGTGATCAATCTAACACCTTGCCGATTGACCGTAAAGAAAGTAAAGCTATCCCCACAATTATAATGCCTATCTCTTGCCAAAGTCATGGTCGTAATGGTCCAGTATCAGGCAAAAAACCGCGAAGGCCGTGGCTACCACACTGACAGCCTTCATCGGTCAATGGTAGGATGGGCCGTAAAATATAAAAACGGTAACAAGCAATGTTAGACAAAATTATTCGAATTGCCACGCGACAAAGCCCGCTCGCCTTATGGCAAGCACATTATGTTCAACATTTACTGCAAGCTAATCATCCAGGCCTGCAAGTCGAATTGGTGCCAATGGTGACCCGTGGGGACATCATTCTGGACACACCACTGGCAAAGGTTGGTGGTAAAGGTTTGTTTGTTAAAGAATTAGAGCTAGCGCTATTGGAAGGACGAGCAGATATTGCCGTTCATTCGATGAAAGATGTCCCGATTGCCTTCCCTGAAGGATTGGGTCTGGTCACCATTTGTGAGCGTGATGACCCTCGCGATGCTTTCGTATCAATAAATTATGCTCATTTGGATGAGTTGCCCGCTGGCAGCATTGTGGGCACGTCAAGCTTGCGCCGTCAGTGTCAATTGCGTGAGCGCCGCCCTGATCTGATTATCCGTGACCTGCGCGGTAACGTCGGCACGCGTCTTGCCAAGTTAGATAAAGGTGAATACCACGCCATTATTTTAGCCGTTGCTGGCCTCAAACGCCTCGGACTGGAAACGCGAATTCGTTATGCCATGCCTGCTGAGGAGTCATTGCCTGCGGTCGGTCAAGGTGCGGTCGGTATTGAATGCCGTCTCAATGATAATTTTACCCGTCAACTACTGACACCATTGAATCATCGCGAGACTGAATTGCGCGTGTGCGCTGAACGCGCCATGAATACCCGCCTTGAAGGAGGTTGCCAGGTGCCTATCGGCAGTTATGCCGAATTGGACGGCGATACTCTGTGGCTTCGCGCGTTGGTCGGTGCCCCTGATGGCAGTGAAATTATTCGCGGTGAACGCCGAGGGTCGGCTGAAAATGCAGAGCAAATGGGTGTTGAACTGGCCGATGAGCTGCTATCACGGGGTGCCAGAGAGATACTGGCTGAGGTTTATCAGGATAATCCACCGCTATGACGATTCTGGTCACCCGTCCATCCCCTGCCGGGGAGCAGTTAGTCAGCCGCCTGCGTGCGCTGGGCCGGGTTGCCTATCATGCACCCTTGATTGATTTCTCACCCGGCGATGACCTGCCCAAACTGCCTGCATTACTGCAAGATATGCAGGCGGGTGATTTGGTTTTTGCTTTATCACAAAACGCAATTCGCTACGCTAACCCGCTGTTAAAAAGAAATAACCTGTCATGGCCCGCACAGTTATCTTATTATGCTATTGGTCGTAACACTGCATTAGCATTACATACTGCCAGCCGCTTGCACGTCACCTTCCCCCCAACGGGAGAAACCAGCGAGATGCTATTATCATTGCCCGACCTGCAACAACTGACAGGTAAGAAGGCACTGTTATTGCGCGGTAATGGCGGGCGAGAGCTTCTTGGTGAAAGCCTGACGGAGCGGGGTGCAACGGTGACTTTTTGCGAGTGTTATCAACGCAGTCCTATTTTTTATGATGGCAGTGAACAAAGTGCGCACTGGCAGCGTTCCGGGGTCGATATTCTGGTCGTTACCAGCGGCGAAATGCTACAACAGATCTATACTTTAGTTCCTGATTATTATCGTTCTTCCTGGTTGCTCCGCTGCCGGTTAGTGGTCGTGAGCGATCGTTTGGCGGCTTTAGCAGCCCAAATGGGCTGGAGTAATATCCGGGTCGCAGAGAATGCTGATAATGATGCGCTGATCCGCGCACTACAAGATTTTTAATAAACCTGAAACCTGACTATGGGATGCCCAATATGACGGAACAAAATACCCCATCCGCACCAGTGGAAGAGACAACCACCGCGGCTGAGAGGCACCAACAGCCAGAACCAGAAATCCGCCGGGAGAAAAAATCCGGGCCAATTCTGGGCGCCATTGCTATTGCACTGGCCATCGCGCTAGGTGCCGGGCTTTATTATCACGGACACCAGCAGGCTCAGTTACAAGAAGCGGCAAATATTGCGCTGCAAGAACAGTTAGCCGAATTAAAGCAGAGTCAGTTGCAGGAAAAACAGCAGCTAGAGTCATTGTTGCAACAACAAGGCAAAGCTCTGGAAGCAGCTGACCGCCAACAAACCTCGCTGACGCGCCAACTAAACGAGTTACAAGAAAAAGTCGCGACTATTTCAGGAAGTGATGCCAAAACCTGGTTACTGGCACAAGCTGATTTTCTGGTGAAAATGGCAGGGCGTAAACTCTGGAGTGATCAGGATGTCACCACTGCCGCCACATTACTGAAAAGTGCCGATGCCAGTCTGGCTGATATGAATGACCCAAGCCTTATCGATGTGCGTCGGGCCTTAACCGAAGATATCAGTACCCTTTCGGCAGTCACGCAAGTCGATTTCGACGGTATTATTCTCAAATTGAATCAATTGTCGAATCAGGTCGATAACCTGCGTCTCGCCGATAACAATATTGATGATTCCCCGATGGATGCCAATAGCGATGAGCTGTCCAGTTCATTAGCCGAGTGGCGTCAGAATCTCACCAAAAGCTGGCATAGCTTTATGTCAGATTTTATCACTATCCGCCGCCGCGATAGCAGCGCAGAGCCACTGTTAGCACCCAATCAGGACGTTTATTTACGTGAAAATATCCGTTCCCGCTTGCTGGTCGCCGCTCAGGCCGTGCCTCGCCATCAGGATGAAGTGTATAAACAGTCGCTAGAGACGATTTCTACCTGGGTTCGCGCCTATTTTGATGTGAATGACCCGAATACCAAGGCGTTTCTGGATGAATTGGAGAGCCTGAGTCAGCAGTCAATTTCAATGGACGTGCCTGATCAATTGAAGAGCCAGCCGATGCTGGAAAAATTGATGCAAACCCGGGTTCGTAACTTACTGGCACAAGCGCCAGTTGCCGCTCAGGGGGAATAAGTATGCTGCGAGTGTTACTGTTATTCCTCATTCTGACCGCCGGGATCGTCCTTGGCCCCATGCTGGCCGGTCATCAGGGTTATGTATTGATCCAAACTGACAACTATAACGTCGAAACCAGTGTGACCGGTTTAGTCATTATGTTGGTCTTAGTGTTGGTGGCGTTCCTGATAGTGGAATGGATATTGCGCCGTATTTTCCGCACTGGTGCACGTACCCGTGGCTGGTTCCTCGGCCGTAAACGCACCCGTGCCCGTAAGCAAACCAAAGCGGCACTTATCAAATTGGCAGAAGGTGATTTCAAGCAAGTTGAGAAGTTATTGACTCGCAATGCCGATCACGCCGAACAACCCATGGTGAACTACCTACTGGCAGCAGAAGCCGCTCAACAACGCGGTGATGAATTCCGTACCAATCAGTATCTGGAACGGGCGGCTGAAGTGGCTGACACCGACCAATTACCGGTCGATATTACCCGGGTGCGGATTCAACTGGCACAGGGGCATGTTCATGCCGCACGTCATGGTGTTGATCGGCTCCTGGATCAAGCACCACGCCATCCGGAGGTGCTGCGTCTGGCTGAGCAGGCTTACCTCCGTTCCGGTGCTTACAGTTCATTACTGGAAATTTTACCCGCGATGAGCAAAGTGCAGGTACACACCGCCGAGGAAATCGCCGCGCTGGAACAGCAAGCTTATATTGGCATGATGAATCAGTGTATGGCAGAAGAAGGAAGTGATGGCCTGAAACGCTGGTGGAAAGATCAAAGCCGCAAAGTACGCAATGAGATACCACTACAAGTTGCCTTGGCGGAGCATCTGATTGAATGTGATGATAGTGATGTGGCCCAGCAGATCATTTTGGATGGTCTGAAACGTCAGTATGATGAACGGCTGGTGTTGTTGATCCCGCGCTTGAAATCCGGCAACCCAGAGCCAATAGAGAAATCATTACGCCAGCACATCAAACAGCACGGAGCCACACCGTTGCTCAATAGCACTTTGGGTCAGTTGATGCTGAAACACGGCGAATGGGAGAAAGCCAGTGAGGCCTTTAAAGCCGCACTTGCACAGCGCCCAGACGGCTATGATTATGCATGGCTGGCTGATGCTCTGGATAAGTTACACCGCCCTGAGGATGCCGCTCAGGCTCGCCGCGAGGGGTTATTGCTCACACTGCGGCAGAATGGTGAGTCACTTTGATGGTACGCAAATCAATCGGTGAGCCAAGGGCCGACCGCACCTAAGGGTACTTCGGTGGCTCACGTACTTGTGTTTGAAACTAAAAGTGACCCCTGCGGCATGTTTCCCCTTGGTTCAGCTTTAATCGTCAGCTAAAGGCTCCTTTGGGAGCCTGAGGTTAATGACAAAGTGCCCGCATCGGTGAAAACAGGTAGATCGTAAAGACGCCGTAAACCCTTCCCTGGGGGCTCGAGCCGCGCCTTCCCTGGCGCGGACGCTTTACTCTTCTACCTGTCCTCACCTTGCAAGATCGAGTCGTTGGGGTTTGTCCGCAGTCTGAGGCTCCTTCGGGGGCCTTTTCTTTACCCTTGATTCGGGTAAGTGCGCCCTGCGGCTTCAAGGACGAAGGGTTGGCAAAAAAAAAACGCTTGCCGATAAGGGCAAGCGTCTGAAATTTTCAGGTCTACAGACAACAATGTCGGTGCCTCACTCAACGTTATGCCCGGTATGTGATGAAGATATTCAACATCGTTTACATGGACAATAGGCACCCTAAAATCGGCTCTGCGTCATCCCTGGGTTTATGAAGCTAAATTGGCTATAAAAACCAGGCTATCATAATAAGTGGGATGAGCATCTACACAGTAGATAATGCAGTTAGCGTGCCAAGTTTTACAACAGGTCAATTTTTTACTCATTCACCCTGAAATAGACTTATAATTAACTGATAATTAATAATTTTATTTTCTTGCTCACTCATAGAACAAAATCTCACTTCCACTATCCTGGGTTTAATCCTACCAACGTGATCTGTCGCTACAAAACGACGGTATAAGCTATCAATTATTTTCTTTATATTTATCATTCTGTTATACGTCTCCATTTAGAGACAAAGCATTCGTCTTTTGTCGCAAAAAACCAACACCCTTCACTTCATCTAATAAAAAGAAGATCGACTCCTGCCATCAGGCAAATTTGATCAAAGAGCGCCAACAGCGGTTTCTTATGCAAGTGGAACGGATACAACGATGGATAGCGGAATGAAAAACAGGAGGAGAGATAATATGGAAATCGATTTGATACGAGCAAGTCGGGGACAAAGTACAGACGAAAAAAAACCCCGCATTGCGGGGTTTCTTCTGAAATTGGTCGGCGAGAGAGGATTCGAACCTCCGACCCACTGGTCCCAAACCAGTTGCGCTACCAAGCTGCGCTACTCGCCGATTTCGTACTGTTCACTCTACATGGTCTTTCGACCTATGTCCATGTAAATCTTAATAAAATCTACATGTTTTGTGTGGTGCGAAGGGAGGGACTTGAACCCTCACGTCCGTAAGGACACTAACACCTGAAGCTAGCGCGTCTACCAATTCCGCCACCATCGCATGTTCCACAAAATTTGGGGTGGCTAATGGGGCTCGAACCCACGACAACTGGAATCACAATCCAGGGCTCTACCAACTGAGCTATAGCCACCATAACTTCCTACTACTTACAGCCTACTTCGACTTCGTCGTACGCGGCAATCTTACCACCGCAGCTCTTGCACACAAAATTAATGGTGCGCCCGACAGGATTCGAACCTGAGACCTCTGCCTCCGGAGGGCAGCGCTCTATCCAGCTGAGCTACGGGCGCTTAGCGCCGTTGCGGGTGAGGATACTACGGTTTTAATACTTGGCTGTCTAGTGCTTTTTTAGAAGAAATGGTGTGTTTGCTTACGCTTTGCACACTCTGCCGCAAAAGTCAGCCATTGATAGCCCTCACCTCGCCCTGTTCGCTGGTTTTATAGCCGTTTAATTTCGACAGGTACCTTTTTATGCATTCCCAGGCAAAAATAGCAGGCTGTCACCAAGCCAAGGAAAATCACCCCAACCAACAAAGATAACCGGGTATCCGGGTTAAGTCCCATCCCCACCAGCACACAAATCAGGAAAGCGATGGTGAGGTAGTTTACATAGGGGAACATGATGGATTTAAACGGATGCTGTTTCAGTGCCTCAACATGCGCCTGACGGAAACGTAGCTGACTCACCAACACCACGAACCACGGCACCATGCCCGGCAGCACACTGGCACTGTAAACATACACAAACACCTGCTGTGGATTGGGAATAATGTAGTTAAGGCTAGAACCCACCATCAAACATAAAATAGTGACTGCAATGCAATAAACCGGAACACCGCTGGCCGACAGTTTGGTCAAGCAAGCGGGTAACTGGCGGTTCTTCGCCAAGGCATATAGCATACGCCCACCGCTATACATGCCACTATTACAACCCGACAGCGCCGCCGTGAGCACCACAAAGTTGATAATCCCTGCGGCTGAAACTATTCCTATCTTGGCAAATGTCAGTACAAACGGACTACCTCCGGTACCAATACCATCCCACGGGAAGATAGTGACAATCACGAAAATCGCCCCGACATAGAAAATCAGGATGCGCCAGAGGATGTTATTGATAGCACGTTTTAGTGTGACCTGAGGATTTCTGGCTTCGCCAGCCGTAATTCCGACTAATTCAACCCCCTGGTAAGATGCCACCACAATACACAGCGCAAACATAAAGCCTTTCCATCCCCCAGCGAAGAAACCGCCGTGCGCCGTCAGGTTATCAAATCCGATAGGTTGGCCATGATTACCAAAACCGAAGAAAATAACCCCTAACCCCACCAAAATCATCACAATGATGGTGGTCACTTTGATCATCGCAAACCAAAACTCCAGCTCGCCATACAACCTGACCGCCGCGAGATTAGCGAGTGCGACTATCGCCACCCCAGCAATAGCCGGTAACCATTGGGGGATTTCCGGGAACCAAAACTGGACATATACACCAATCGCGGTAATTTCAGATATCCCCACCGCTATCCACATAAACCAATAACCCCAAGCCGTCAGGTAGCCAAAATAGGGGCTAAGATACTTATGTGCATAAACGGCAAAAGAGCCTGCAACTGGCTCCAGATAGAGCATTTCGCCCATGGATCGCATAATGAAAAATACAAACAAACCGGCAATGATATAAGCCAGTAATACCGACGGCCCAGCCCATTTTAATGTACTGGCGGAGCCCATAAATAACCCAACACCAATGGTACCGCCCAACGCTATCAGTTCGATATGCCGGGCTTCCAGCCCACGGTGTAATCCTTTTTTCTCTTCGTTGTCTGCCATATATCCTCTATAAACCGACTGGTGTGTCTGCTCCGGATTTCCCGGTTGTTGTTGTTATTCAATATAAGATTAACGACCAAATGAAATATTTAGCTTAATTATTAATACAGATTAAAGAATAGGAAAACGGCCCATAGAAAAACGCTGCGCTCACCACAGAACCGTAACCGGCCGGTATCGTTCCGTATCTGAGTCAGATAAGCAAACAAGAAACTAAAACTTTATGGAATAAATAAAATTAAATTGATTCCATAATGGAATTAAGAGATGGAGGTATTAATCAGGAGAATGGATAGGAAAGGTTTCATAGCATCAGGACCGATTTGCCCCTGATATATACCCAAGTTGCTTCGAGATGCAGGTAGGCGGCAACCGAGCAAATCCCCTGGAGCTTAGATAACTAAGTGACTGGGGTGAGCAAGGGCAGCCAACACCCCTGCATCTTGAAGGGCGACGGGTAGAGAAGGTTATTACAAGCGACCGCTATAATAATAACCAACAAATTTCAGCAATTTGAATTGGCGGCGAATACGACTGGGTTGAGCCAGAAGGCGATAGAGCCACTCCAACCCCATGTTCTGCCATATCTTAGGCGCACGTTTAACATGGCCGGTAAAGACGTCGTAAGTCCCGCCAACCCCCATATAAAGCGCGTCAGGGTAGACTTTACGACAATCACGCATAAACATTTCCTGTTTAGGTGACCCCATGGCAACAGTGACAATTGCCGCGCCACTGGCAGCAATCCGGGCAAACAGCGCTTCGCGTTGCTCTGGTGTGAAATAGCCGTCCTGGCTCCCGACCAGATTCACATTCCATTGCGCACGCAATTTAGCTTCAGTTTCTGCCAACACGTCAGGTTTACCACCGACTAAAAACACCGGTACCCCTTGCTGACCCGCGCGCTGCATCAGTGCTTCCCACAAGTCAGCCCCTGCCACTCGTGACAATTTCGCCTGTGGATATTTGCGGCGGATAGCACGCACCATACTGATACCGTCAGCGTACAGATACTCAGCCTCAGTGATCAACTGACGTAATGCCGCATCATCTTCCGCTTTTAGCAGTTTCTCTGCATTCATTGCCACCAACGTGCCCGTTTTCACCGGGCCACTGCTCAGCAAATGATCCAGCGTCTGCTCCATATCGCGAAAACCCCAGATGTCGAAGCCACGGACACTATATTTGGGAATATCAATAGATTTTGGAATCTCAGTATTCTGTTCCATCATAATCCTTACAGTTGGCTGCTCTCGTGCGGTACGGATAACGGCTTCGGCTTACCAATATGGCGCTGCACCCGTTGCTTGATTAAACCCGCCGTATCGAACAACCAATACAACAATTTCGCCAGTATCAAACAGGCACCAAAAATCACACAGAAAAATACCACTCGCGAGACAAAGGAATCTAACCCTTCCCGCGCTAACACGATGATGTTAAACACGGCGCCAAAACAGAAGCTTTGCAGAATGGCGGCTTTGTAGCGATTCTTCTCGGCCTTACCTTGTTCATACAACCAGTCGAACCATTTAATGATTAATCCCACCACAATGGCTCCCAGCGGGATAAACAGCACCCCCCCCATCACCACCAGGGAGCCTATCAACGTTGGGGAGATTGCCAGCCCTGAGTGGTTATCAAGCACGTCCCAGGTAAAGTAATTAGCAGTATTCAATACCAGGTCTGGACGAGCGGGCCATAAGGAGCTGGGAATAAATACGTAGAAATCACGGATAATCGGTGCTAATCCCTGAAAATCTATTTTGTCGTAATTCTGGAGTAACAACCCAAGATTTTCCCACGGCGAAAAAGTATCGCGCGTCAGATAAAGGAAAGTATAAAACGCCTCTGCGCCGTTCACATCCAAACCGTAGCGCTTCAGGGCCAACCAGAACATGCCGACAATGCCAAAGACGCCAGCCGCTGCCAGCATCCACAGCGTTATCCAGCCGCGAACAATACCGATAAACAGGAATAATGAGAATGCAATAATGATATTCGCACGGGTGCCGCCGACAATCACATAAGTCAGGATGCCAAACGCCACTGTGCTTGCCAGGAAGAAGAACCAGGCACGCATATCCTGCCTGAGGAAGTAGACCACCAACATCGCCGGGATAAAGAAGTAGAAAAAGCGCTTCAGTGCTACACCGGAGACATCGCTGGAGAAGATTTTACTGTAAGAATCAAGTTTAAATAGCAGAAAGCCATTCTGCATAAAGAAGATCCCTACCGTGCCGATAGCCACCAGCGCCAGCAGCATCCAGGTCAGATTGGTTTCTACCCGATTCATCGTAAATACCGGTGCCCGAGGCTGGCTGCGTTGCTTACTCAACCGCGTCTTATAGCTCACATAGTAAATACCATAAAAAGCTGTGGCTGACAGCATGGCATACAGCAGGTATTCAACTGGCACCACCGCAACGCCAAACTGGAACACCAGCATGCAAGTCAGTGGGAAGCCAAAATAGAACGTCAACAAATAGAGCATTGAAAACAGCACGTTGAAGTTAAAGCGTACCCGCCTAAACTCCTGATACGTCAATATCAAGATAAAAATAACGGCTATCAAATAGACGCTGAAAAGACCACCAAATTGCCCCAGCGTCATGGGTGTTCTCCTGCGGCAAGTGCCAGCGCCTGTTGCCAACCTTCAATATAATTAGGGTTAAAGAACGCAATAGCGTGCTTATCCAGCCCCGCCAATTGGCGCTGTGCCTCGCGAATCAATGGCTCGTCCAATGAATCACCGTAGAAAAGCACCGGAATATGCTGCTCGGCTAAATCTTGCCAGAACGGATTCTTACGGCTCAAAACGAAGGGCACGCCAAACTGAGTCAATAAACACAGAGTGCCAATACCTTGCTGACGATTAAAAATAAAATAGCCTAAATCGCATTCGCGTAGGATATTCAGATAATCGTCGAACGGGATCTGTTCCGTCAGAATGCGCAGATTATCTTGGGCAAACAACGCCAGACCCGCCTGCCTAACCTGCTCAATATACAGCTCATTATTGGCTGGATACCCCATCGGCAAAATCACTCTGGCATCAGGGCCAAATTGCTGATGAATAGCCTTTAGCGCCTCAATATGCCGATTAGTAGTATCACCTGAATTCCCTACCAGAATAGTCATTGGCCCCGCCAGCGGCTTGTCAATATTGACGCCAGTTAACGCCGGATCCATACGGGTTGGGAAATAGAGCAGTGACGCTGGTACGCGCGGATGGCGCTGTTGGAAATGAATTAAATCGCCACGAGTGGCAAAAACATGCCCTACTCGCCCTTGTGCAATACGGCGTAGTAGGTAAAACAGGCGGAACTTCAAGCTTTTGGCATCTTCGTATAAATCTGCGCCCCAAATATGCCAATACACCTGGTACGGTTTGATTTTCCCACTCAGCAACGCCAGCCACAAAGTGGCATTAAACTGCCCATGCCAGAAAAAGCGCGTATCGCGGGAGGCCTGCGCGCGGGCAATAACCGCTTCAGCCAAGGTTTTTTTATTGCTGTGCGTCTCGATTTCCAATTGAGGAAATGATGAGAAAGGGGCGGTCTCTTTTGCCGCAACCATAAAGTGTCGGGCCTGCTCGGCAGGTACACGAGTGCTCAGCACATCATTAAAGAAGCGCAATACAGTCAGATTATGGTGCGGGATATCAGATCCCAGTACATGAATCAGGGTTGTCATTTTTTTCTACTGTAAAGAGTGTTTACGGTGATGAATGTCTACGATACATAAGGAACACGCAGCTACAGAGCGCAAAATAGACGATATAAGTCGCCATATAAGCCTGTGCCGCGCCCAAAGAGCCATTCATTGGGATTAACCAATGGGCAAACCCGGTCAACAGTAAGAACTGGCTGACTTCCGTCAAAATGTAAAAGCGTAAAGAAGCTTTGGCAATCACCAGGTAGCCAAATACGTAAGAACCGACTTTCAATACATCACCGACCAATTGCCAGGCGAACAAGTCGCGCATTGCCGTAAATTGGTGAGAAAATAGCAGCCAGATAGCAAAATCACGTAATAACCAGACTATCAAACTGGCGGTCGCGACTGCCGGTAACACAAACTTCAGGGAGCGCAGAATTTCACGCGAAATATCTGCTTTTGCTTTGAGCCTTGAGAGTGTCGGCAGTAAATAAACCGTAAATGACGCTGTGATAAATTGTAGATAAGCATCTGAAATACTGCTTACCCCTTGCCAAATCCCGACAGCATCCCAACCATAGCGGTCAGCCAGCAAGTTACGCATCATCACATATGCAACCGGTAAGGTCACTGAGGTAATCAACGCCATGATGGTAAATTTACCCAAATGGCTCGCTAATGCTTTGTCCCAGCTTAGTTTAAGATAGCTTAACGGAATAGTTTTGCGCCGAATCAGCATCGCTGCCGCAGGGATAACCACCAGCGCGGGAACTAATGCCAGCCCCACCAGCGCGCCGGGATAACCCCCTATGCGGAAACAAATATAGTACGCGACCACACCAATCAGGCTGCCACCAATCACCGCCAGCGCATTCCCCATCGCATCGCGATAACCTTTGAGAATAGCCAGGAATAGATTGGCGTAAGCAATCCCCATTTGGATAAACGCCACCGCCCGTACCACATTCTGATAATCAGCATGGCCAAATAATGCGATGCTGACCGGTTTGGCCGCCAGCAGGAAGATCAGTGCCAGCAGGGTTGAGAAACCCAGCACAATCGCCGATGAAGTCCCCAGCACGGCTCGCAAACGTTCAGGTTGCTGGTGGTATTCAGCAACATATTTAGTAATGCCGTTAAAGATACCCGCGCCAGACAACACGCCTAATACCGTAATTAGCTGGCGGAAGTTACCCGCCTGCCCAACACCGCTAGGGCCAAAGGTCACCGCCAGCAGTTTAACCACTAACAGCCCTACGCCGATCTTAATCAGCGTAGAGCCAGCAGTCCAAATCGATGCTTTTGCCAGAGACATATCAGGCGAAGAAACTCAGAACAGTATTAATGACCGTGCTCTGATTCACATCAGTCAGGTTATAGAAGATAGGCAAGCGCACCAGGCGTTCACTTTCTTTGGTGGTGAAGCGGTCTTCACCGTCCATACGACCAAACTCTTCACCTGCCGGGCAGGCATGCAATGGAATATAGTGGAAGACCGCCATGATCTCGGCTTCTTTTAGGAAGCTGATAAATTTAGAGCGCTCTTCGATATCACGCAGTTTGATATAAAACATGTGCGCGTTTTGTGCCAAATTGTCAGGAATAACCGGCAAATCAATGCGCCCGGCATCAGCTAATGGCTTGAAAGCATCATAGTAAGTGTGCCACAGTGCCAGACGACGTTGGTTGATTTGATCTGCTGCTTCCAACTGACCCCATAGATATGCGGCTTGTAAGTCAGACATCAAATAGCTGGAACCAATATCACGCCAGGTGTATTTATCGACCAGCCCACGGAAGAACTGGCTGCGGTTAGTCCCTTTCTCGCGGATAATTTCAGCGCGCTCAGTCAGTGACGGGTCATTGATAAGCGTCGCACCACCTTCACCACCCGCGGTGTAGTTTTTGGTTTCATGGAAGCTAAAGCAACCAATATGGCCGATAGTGCCCAGAGCTTTGCCTTTATAAGTCGACATCACGCCCTGTGCGGCATCTTCTACCACAAATAAATTATGCTTTTTCGCCAGCGCCATGATGGTGTCCATCTCACAAGCTACGCCTGCATAATGAACCGGCACGATAACCTTGGTTTTGTCAGTAATGGCGGCTTCAATCTTAGTTTCATCGATATTCATGGTATCTGGACGAATATCGACAAACACCATTTTTGCGCCGCGCAGCACAAAGGCATTGGCGGTAGACACGAAAGTGAAACTTGGCATGATAACTTCATCGCCGGGCTTGATATCCAACAGCAACGCGGCCATTTCCAGTGAGGCGGTACAAGAAGGCGTTAGCAAGACTTTCGGGCAATCGAAGTGTTTCTCCATCCACTGCTGGCAGCGACGGGTAAAGCCACCATCGCCACATAATTTGCCGCTGGTGATTGCTGCCTGCATATAACCCAGTTCAGTGCCGACTACCGGTGGAGCGTTAAATGGAATCATTTCATCCCCTGCATAACCAATACGCGGTGCTCTCAATCGAGGCACCACTGCGAATATAAAGACGTAAAGCAGCAACATTGCTCATCTGCGTGGCTACCCGTAACCGGTGTAACCTATGACTCTGGCACCACTGCTTTGCCGCCGACATTAATAATGAACCTATACCTTTACCCTGCGCATCTGGAAATACCGCTAACAGGCCAATACGCGCACTGCCATCTTGCAAATCGCGTAATGTCACAAAGCCCGCTGGCTGACCCAATGTATCCATCACCAACAAACATTGATGGTCAAAAGTGCCAAGCACGGCCTTTTCAGCCCATAATGCATAAAATCGCCCGCTGTCCTGTGGGTCATACCACGGAGCGCGAAAACGGCTCAATGCAAAAACTCGGGCTGCGACACTGCGCAATAGCGTGATATCGGCGGTTGTTGCCAGCCGCTGTTGATAAGTTCCAGTATCTATCGCAGATGAAGCATTTTCCGTGCCAACCCCATCTTTTTCCTCAATTAACAGCGCCAGATCAACTTCACCTTCCACTAACTTGAAACCAAGCTGGCCGAGGGAGTCAATGAGGTCAAGGCGATGGGTCGGCACTTTGGCTTGGGTCAGGGTAAAAGCATCCAACTCAGCCGGGTTAAGTTGCGGGGCTGAGTCGGAGAAGTTAAGTTTTGCACTTTGGCGCTGGAAAAATTCACTTTCCCAGGCCAGCAGTTCAATACTAGCGTGAACGGGCATGGAGCAAGTCCAACAGATATTTGCCATAACCGGTTTTCGCCAATGCCGTGGCCGCGCGTCTTACACTATCGTCGTCCAACCAACCATTACGCCAGGAGATCTCTTCCAGACAGGCGATCTTGAAACCTTGACGTTTTTCAACGGTTTGCACAAAAGTACTGGCTTCAATCAAGCTGTCATGGGTGCCGGTATCCAGCCAGGCAAAACCACGGCCCAATAATTCAACTGTCAGTTCTCCGCGCTCCAAATACATCTGATTAATGCTGGTTATTTCCAGTTCACCGCGAGAAGATGGCTTTACTTTCTTAGCAAAATCAATCACTTGATTATCATAAAAATAAAGACCGGTGACTGCCCAATTAGACTTTGGCTGAGTCGGTTTTTCTTCGATAGATAAAGCACGGAAGTTATCATCGAACTCCACCACACCAAAGCGCTCTGGATCCATAACCTGATAGCCAAATACAGTTGCACCATGCGGTCGAGCAGCTACGGCTCTTAATTTTGGGCTAAAGGATTGTCCAAAATAGATATTATCGCCTAGCACCAGGCAGCAAGACTCATTGCCGATAAACTCTTCACCGATAATAAATGCTTGCGCCAGCCCATCTGGACTCGGCTGCGCGGCATAACTCAGCTTAATACCAAACTCATCTCCATTACCCAGCAAGCGCTGGAAAGACGGCAAATCTTCTGGAGTAGAAATAATCAACACATCACGGATCCCGGCCAGCATCAGTACTGACAGCGGATAATAAATCATTGGTTTATCGTAGACGGGAAGTAGTTGTTTAGAAACACCACGAGTGATGGGATGCAGCCTCGTACCGGAGCCACCCGCCAGAATTATACCTTTCATTCTATCTCCTGAAACACACCATCTCCTGAAACCATCAGGCAGACGTTATACATAGACAAAACATCATGCAAAATATTGAATGATGTTATTCCTAATAATTAGTCGACTGTTAAACCTATCGTCAGTTAGTCAACGATATACCCTATAGACTTCAAGGCGCAGGTAGGCGGCAATTGAGTGACAAATTGGTCGTAAACCATTCTGAACAGCGCCTGCACCAGCCCGTAGGGTGAGCCTCTGATGAGGCTCATAACCAATAAACTTAAACAAGTAAGTGATTCGGGTGACCGAGCGCAGCCAACACATCTGCGACTTGAAAGATGAAGAGTATCAGTCACTCAAGCCCAGACGCTCACCGGCGTAAGAACCATCCTGAACACGCTGCCACCAAGATTTATTATTCAAATACCATAATACGGTCTTGCGGATGCCACTTTCGAAGGTTTCCTGTGGCCGCCAGCCCAACTCTCGCTCAATTTTGCTGGCATCAATGGCATAACGCATATCATGGCCTGGCCGGTCTTTGACAAAGGTAATCAAGTCACGGTAGTGAGCAATGCCTGCCGGTTTTTCCGGAACTAATTCATCCAATAACGCGCAGATGGTTTCCACCACTTCAATATTCTTGCGCTCGTTATGGCCGCCAATATTGTAGGTTTCACCCACCACACCTTCGGTAACCACTTGGTACAAGGCGCGGGCGTGATCTTCAACAAACAGCCAATCGCGAACCTGCGCACCATTGCCATAGACTGGCAGCGGTTTGCCCGCCAGCGCATTCAAAATAATCAACGGGATCAATTTCTCAGGGAAATGATACGGGCCGTAGTTATTAGAACAATTGGTCACTAAAGTCGGTAAACCGTAGGTCCGCAACCAGGCACGAACTAAATGGTCGCTGGATGCTTTGGATGCTGAATATGGACTACTTGGCGCATAAGGTGTTGTTTCGGTGAATAAATCATCGGTTCCGTGCAGGTCGCCATACACTTCATCAGTTGAGATATGATGGAAGCGAAACGCCAATTTTTTCTCAGCATCCAGCGGTTGCCAGTAATGGCGCGCGGCCTCCAACATCTGGTAAGTGCCCACAACGTTGGTTTCGATAAAAGCAGCGGGGCCATCTATAGAGCGGTCAACATGACTTTCTGCAGCCAGATGCATTACCACATCTGGCTGATATTGCGCAAAAACACGATCCAACTCAGCACGATCACAGATATCAACCTGTTCAAAAGCGTAGCGCTCACTGTGAGCGACAACCGCCAATGACTCCAAATTGCCGGCATAGGTGAGTTTATCCACCACTACCACGCTATCTGAGGTGTAATCAATAATATGTCTTACTACTGCAGAGCCGATAAAACCGGCTCCGCCTGTGACCAGAATACGTCTCAACGCCATACTCCTTTGGTGTCAACAATCCAGGATTGCTTCACATCTTCAGGTTTGATTGCTTTGAATTGGCTGTGGTCTACCAGCATCACCAGCACATCCGCTTGCTGCAAGGCAGTTGTGGTGTCTTTCAAGGTTACGTGGCCCACCAACGATTTAGGTAATTGCTCAACATTAGGCTCAACTACCAGCGTTTCACCGGTGTGCCATTGTGCGATCAGATGGGCGATTTCAACCGCCGGGCTTTCACGCAAGTCATCAATATTGGGCTTAAATGCCAGGCCGAAACAGGCAATTTTCACTTCAGAAGCACGTTTATCAGTGGCTGCCAAACAATCAGCAACTGCCGCTTTAACACGATCAACAACCCACAGCGGTTTACCATCATTCACCAAACGAGCGGTGTGAATCAGGCGGGCCAGTTGTGGATTTTGCGAAACGATAAACCAAGGGTCAACCGCGATACAGTGGCCGCCGACACCAGGGCCAGGCTGCAAGATATTAACGCGTGGATGACGGTTCGCCAGGCGAATCAGCTCCCATACATTGATTCCCTGCTCATCACAAATCAGCGACAGCTCGTTGGCAAAGGCAATGTTAACGTCACGGAAGCTATTCTCGGTCAGCTTGCACATTTCTGCGGTGCGGGAATTAGTCACCACACATTCGCCTTCCAGGAAGATTTTGTACAATTCACTCGCGCGGGCAGAGCACTTCGGTGTCATACCACCAATAACGCGGTCATTTTGAATCAGTTCTACCATCACCTGACCTGGCAATACGCGCTCAGGGCAATAAGCAATGTTAATATCGGCCTCTTCACCGGCGTTCTGTGGGAAGCTTAAATCAGGGCGAGCTTCAGCTAACCATTGTGCCATTTGCTCAGTCGCGCCGACGGGAGAGGTGGATTCCAGAATAACCAAGTCACCTTTTTTCAGCACCGGAGCGATAGATTTAGCGGCTGATTCGACATAAACCATATCCGGTTCATGATCGCCTTTAAACGGTGTCGGTACGGCAATAAGAAACGCATCTGCTGCCAGTGGTTTGGTTACGGCTTGTAGGTAACCGCCTTCGACAGCAATCTTCACCACTTTATCTAAATCCGGCTCCACGATATGGATAGCACCGCGATTAATGGTTTCAACTGCATGGGCGTTGACGTCCACACCAATCACTTTCTTCTTACGCGACGCGAAAGCAGCAGCAGTTGGCAGGCCAATATACCCAAGACCGATAACAGAAATAGTTTCAAAACTCATAGCGTCACCTGATGATTCTTTAAAGCTTCAAGGATGCGTTGACAGGCATGCCCGTCACCGTAAGGATTATGCGCCCGTGTCATTTGATGATAGGCAGTTTCATCAGTCAGCAAACGGGTCACTGCATCGACAATTTTATTAATATTAGTGCCAACCAACAAAACCGTACCGGAATCGACAGCTTCCGGGCGCTCAGTGGTATCCCGCATGACTAATACCGGTTTACCTAATGAAGGCGCTTCCTCCTGAATACCGCCGGAGTCCGTCAGGATCAGATAAGCATGGTTCATGAGATAAACAAACGGCAGATAATCTTGCGGATCGATCAGGATGATATTATCAATCCCTTTCAAAATACGGTTAACCGGCTCGCTGACATTCGGGTTGAGATGCACCGGATAAACCACTTGCACCTCAGGATGTTTAAGTGCAATTTCAGCTAATGCGCTGCAAATCCGCTCAAAACCACCACCAAAACTCTCGCGGCGATGGCCGGTAACCAGAATCATCTTCTTATTAGTATCGATGAACGGATAGCGGTCCGCCAGACTTGCACGTAACTCCGGATTATTCATCACCCGATCCCGCACCCAGAACAGCGCATCAATCACGGTATTACCGGTCACAAAGATGCGGTTGTCCGGCACCATTTCACGTAACAGATTTTGTCGCGAATTTTCCGTAGGTGCAAAGTGATACATGGCCAGATGCCCAGTCAGTTGACGGTTGGCTTCTTCTGGCCACGGAGAATAGAGGTTCCCAGTGCGCAAACCCGCTTCGACATGGCCGACAGGGATGCGGTGATAGAATGCAGCAAGACTGGTCGATAACGTCGTGGTGGTATCACCATGTACCAGGATAACGTCCGGCTTAAACTCAGCCAGCACAGGCTTTAGCCCTTCCAGAATACGACAGGTTATTTCCGTTAATCCCTGTCCCGGCTTCATGATATTCAAATCATAATCCGGTTGAATCTCAAATAAACGCAACACCTGATCCAACATCTCACGATGTTGGGCGGTGACGCAGACTCTTGATTCAAAGGCTTCATCCTGAGCCAAGGCATGCACCAGAGGAGCCATTTTAATGGCTTCAGGCCGGGTGCCAAAAACAGTTAACACTTTCACAGTGAATCTCTTTAAGGTCAGTTAGCCGCAGACAATGCCTGCAAGTTGGACGCACAATGCGCCCATTACTTTAAGTCTACTACTCAGTACGACTGGTGCGACGAACCAACACCACACCGGCACCCACCAATGCCCCAATAGCACCCCACATAATCAGCAGGAATACACGACGTGGGCTATCACGGGTAACTGGATCTTCTGGCGTACGTAAGTAGCGGTAAGTCTGGAATGTTTTATCCAGTGTCGGGCCGACGTTCAAAGTTGCCAGCATGGCGCGGTTCTGATCGTAATCAATATCAAAACTTGGGCCGGTAGCCTGTAATGTTTCTAAACGGGCTTCAAGCATCGGCTTACCCAACATAAACATTTTTGAGTCAGGCAATTGCTCAGCTGGAGTGTCCGTTTGATTACGGTTAATCCCTTGCTGGCTAGCCACTTTCAATGCTTGAGCCACGGCTGCAACTTCACGGTCGAATACAGCTTTAGCCACCGCTTCCTGCCGTTTGACCTGCGCTTTCATTGATTGAGTTCTGGCAGCCCAGGCACCTTCAATCTCATCATTCAAATGACTAGCCGCACGTTGACTAGCAAAATCAATGTAACTGCGCAGTAATTTATTTGAATCAGAGGCCGTTTCCGCTGTCAATTTGATGCTGTCATTCAGCATTTTTTTATCATCACGCGGCGTGAAAACAATATTATTCACCAGCTCGTCCAATAATGCGGCATCAGCCTTAGCATCACCTTCTACCCGTTGTTTGTAGTAATCGGTTTGTAGCCAAAAATCACGACGGGTATCGTAAGCAGCCAATTGAGTGATGAACTCACCGTAAGCTTCGTCGGAAATACCGGGCTGCTCACTGCTTGCAGCGCTATTGATTCGAGTATCCAGGTTACGCAAGAATTGCTGCTGGGAATAATAGCCACCCAAGTTATTGACGGTTGGCCGGTCTGTAATGGCTGTAGCACTCCACTGTTGCTTCACCAGATAGGAAACACCCAGCGCAATAGCAGCAAAAAGAATTGCCATACCGATAATCCACACTTTACCGCGCCAAAGAGTACGGCACAGGCTGCGGATATCTAACTCGTTATCCACAGAAGGCTCATTATGGGTAGACCCTGTTTTATCAGTCGACATAGATTCTGGTTTCATCACTGCCTAAAAGCCTCTGGTTAAGATTCATGCTTATTTTGCGATGCACGGCGCATCCGACGCTTGGTACGCTTGATAAAACGTGCCACTCGCCATGCTCGTTTAATGCAATAGCCATACAATATAAATGCAAGCAAGAATAGTGCCAACATGACCCATTCGGGTACAAATGTCAGTCGTTCGCCGATAACACCCACAGCAGCTAACAAAGCCGCAGCCAGAGTGATCAGGACAAAAGCTTGCCGTGATGTAAAACCAGCACGCATGATCAAATGATGGATGTGCTGGCGGTCAGGTGAGAAAGGGCTCATCCCTTTACGTAAACGCCGGTACATGATGGCAATCATATCCATCAAAGGAATGGCAATAATCCACAACGCGGTAACGGGGTTAATCGGATGAGCGTTGCCTTGGGTGGTTTGTAGCAGTATCCAAATTGCGGTGAAACCGATTAGCGTACTGCCCGCATCACCCATAAAAACTTTATAGCGGCGGCCTAATAACCCGAGGTTTAGCAAGATATAAGGCAAGATGGCGGCGATCATCGCAAAACACCAAAGTGCTAATGCCATTTGTCCACTTTGATAGAGCAAAATCCCCATGGCACCGAAAGAGACACAAGATAACCCCCCCAGTAGGCCATCAATGCCATCCACCATATTGAAAGCATTTATCGCCGCCCATACTGCGAATAATGTGACGACATAGCCGAACGGCCCTAATATCATTTCCCACGGGCCAAAAGCGTGCCCCAAGCTGCGCAAATAAAGCCCGGCGACCGCCATCATGGCAACACCGACTAATGCTTGTACAAAGGCTCGGATTTTTACACTGATATCGAAACGATCATCTAAAGCACCAACGAACACCAATAAACCAGCGCAGCCGAGGTATAAACGAAAATGGGGAATATGCTGGTTGGTAATCAGAAAGGTAAAACAAATACCCGCAAACACGGATATTCCGCCCACTAATGGGATCAACCCTTGATGACGTTTGCGATAATTAGGTTTATCAACTAATCCAATTTTCTTGGCAACTTTGCGAGCAACAAATAAAAATGCCAAAGAAAACATGAATATAACGAATATTTCAGTACTCATGGTGAGTAAATTCACGTTTAACCGCTCTCTGCAAAAAGATACAACAGCTTAGCATGTGGCATGGCATAAACTATACCTTCCCCACGCTTTCAGTTATTTCTGAATATGATGACAGTCTTGTTCGTTATTCCCAACTCTATTTTCGCTATTTTCTTATTGGTAATGAGAATATATACCCAAAAAAGCATAGGTTAGAGATTTATATCAACTTAATGGATAACAAACCCGACTATCGTATATTCCAAAAGCAAAAAACGCCACGACTGAGCGTGGCGTTTTGATTGATCTTGCTAAAACTACGAACGTCTCATGTTATCGAAGAACTGATCGTTGGTTTTCGCTGTTGCCAATTTGCTGATGAGGAACTCCATTGCATCGATTTCACCCATTGGGTGAAGGATACGACGTAAGATCCACATTTTTTGCAACTCTTCTGTGGTTGTCAGCAGCTCTTCTTTACGTGTACCAGAGCGGTTGAAATCAATGGCTGGGAACACACGCTTCTCTGCAATTTTGCGCGACAAGTGCAGTTCCATGTTGCCGGTACCTTTAAATTCTTCATAGATAACTTCATCCATTTTAGAACCGGTATCAACCAACGCGGTGGCAATGATAGTCAGGCTACCGCCCTCTTCAACATTACGTGCGGCACCAAAGAAGCGTTTTGGACGATGCAAGGCGTTAGCATCCACACCACCGGTCAGCACTTTACCTGAAGCAGGTACCACGGTGTTGTATGCGCGGGCCAAACGGGTAATGGAATCCAGTAAGATGATAACGTCTTTTTTATGCTCAACCAGACGTTTCGCTTTCTCGATAACCATTTCAGCAACTTGAACGTGGCGAGATGCTGGCTCGTCGAAGGTGGAAGCAATAACTTCACCTTTAACCAGACGTTGCATCTCGGTCACTTCTTCCGGGCGCTCGTCAATCAGCAGTACCATCAATACGCAATCAGGGTGATTGTAAGCAATGCTGGTCGCAATATTCTGCAACAGCATGGTTTTACCCGCTTTTGGCGGAGCAACAATCAGCCCACGCTGACCACGACCGATTGGCGATGCCAAATCAAGGACGCGAGCAGTTAAATCTTCAGTCGAACCGTTACCACGTTCCATGCGCAAACGAGAGTTGGCATGTAATGGGGTTAAGTTTTCGAAGAGGATTTTGTTACGGGCATTTTCCGGTTTGTCATAGTTAACTTCGTTAACTTTCAACAAGGCAAAGTAACGCTCACCTTCTTTAGGTGGACGAATCTTACCGGCAACGGTATCACCAGTACGGAGGTTGAAACGGCGAATTTGGCTTGGGGATACGTAGATGTCGTCAGGACCGGCGAGGTAGGAGCTGTCTGCAGAACGGAGGAAACCAAATCCATCCTGCAATATCTCCAACACACCGTCACCGAAGATATCTTCTCCACTTTTCGCGTGCTGCTTAAGGATAGAGAAAATAATATCTTGTTTACGCATCCGGGCCAGGTTTTCCAGCCCCATATTTTCGCCAAGTGTTATCAGATCAGAAACCGGCGTGTTCTTTAATTCGGTAAGATTCATAATGGTGGGTTCTTAAACTCGGGGTATGTCTCGAACTATGGTCGTGAATGGTATGGCAGCGTCATCCGTGCCTGTTTAATGGGACATTCAATCACCGGCCTTGGCCAAACTACGCAAGTAATGACTTACGCGAGGTTGCGCGACACAACGGTGTAAAGATTGAAGGTGCCTTAGACTGATTTAGTAAAACACTAGACTGTCAAAAACCGATTGAGTTCATACATATTCTCAACACAAATTATTTCGACATAGAGTAAAGCTTTAGATTCAAACTATTTAGATGCTACAGACTATTTATTAGGTACTAAAGAATTAAGCTAGATGCTACAAACCCGGTCTCAATACACAGGAATGTTCTATATGCAGTGAAGTAAACTTAACACGCTTCTTTGCAGGCGTCTAGCGGTCAGTGTGAGAAATCACAACTGCCGCTAAACACCCAGCTTAACCCATCATCTTCAAAGGGTATTGACGGCTAACGCCGCTTACAGATTCGCATCCAAAAATTCTTTAAGCTGACCTTTAGACAAGGCACCAACCTTGGTTGCCACAACTTCACCATCACGGAATAACAACAGCGTAGGGATGCCACGGATACCGTATTTGGGTGCCGTGCCCTGGTTGTCATCAATATTCAATTTAGTGATGGTAAGTCTGCCTTCATACTCTTCAGCAATTTCATCCAAAATCGGAGCAATCATCTTGCACGGACCACACCATTCAGCCCAGAAATCGACCAGAACCAGGCCGCTGGCTTTCAGCACGTCAGTGTCGAAGCTGTCGTCACTCAGGTGAAT
This sequence comes from Yersinia sp. 22-579, assembly GCF_030433455.1. Classification (NCBI taxonomy): domain Bacteria; kingdom Pseudomonadati; phylum Pseudomonadota; class Gammaproteobacteria; order Enterobacterales; family Yersiniaceae; genus Yersinia; species Yersinia sp. 22-579. The sequence continues at coordinate 112,765 of NZ_JAUJTZ010000013.1, forward strand.
AATTTTATCGCTCATGTTCTACTCCAAAGGATTGTGTCTACCTCGTTGGTGTAGCATTAACCAACAATAGGATGACTTTATTTCACCGGATACGCTTTCGTAAAGCAATAGTTAGCTGATATTCTACCACACTATGAGCAAAACACACTTGACCGAACAGAAGTTTTCCGACTTCGCCCTGCACCCGCTAGTTATTGAAGCCCTTGAAAACAAAGGGTTTCAGTATTGTACGCCGATCCAGGCGTTAGCATTGCCACTCACCCTCTCTGGGCGTGATGTAGCGGGTCAGGCGCAAACAGGAACCGGCAAGACGCTGGCATTCTTAGCGTCTACTTTCCATTATTTGCTTTCTCACCCCGCAGAAGAGGGTCGTCAGACTAATCAACCGCGCGCATTGATTATGGCACCAACGCGTGAATTAGCTGTGCAAATTCACTCCGATGCAGAGTCACTTTCCCAAGTAACCGGCCTGAAATTAGGTTTGGCTTATGGTGGTGACGGCTACGACAAACAGCTTAAAGTGCTGGAAAGTGGCGTAGATATTCTTATCGGGACTACTGGCCGTTTAATCGATTACGCAAAACAAAATTATATTAATCTCGGTGCGATTCAGGTTGTGGTATTGGATGAAGCTGATCGGATGTACGATTTAGGCTTTATTAAAGATATCCGCTGGCTGTTCCGCCGTATGCCTTCCGTTGATAAGCGTTTAAACATGCTGTTCTCTGCCACACTTTCGTACCGCGTACGTGAATTGGCCTTCGAACAAATGAATAACGCCGAATATGTTGAAGTGGAACCGTTACAAAAAACCGGCCACCGCATTCAGGAAGAGCTGTTCTATCCTTCAAATGAAGAAAAAATGCGTCTGCTTCAGACGTTGATTGAAGAAGAGTGGCCAGATCGCTGCATTATTTTTGCCAATACCAAACATCGTTGTGAAGAAATCTGGGGCCACCTGGCTGCCGATGGTCATCGTGTCGGTCTATTGACCGGTGATGTCGCACAGAAAAAACGCCTGCGGATTTTAGAAGATTTCACCAAAGGTGATTTGGATATCCTGGTTGCAACTGATGTTGCGGCTCGTGGTTTGCATATTCCGCTGGTAACCCACGTCTTTAACTATGACCTGCCTGATGATTGTGAAGACTATGTTCACCGCATTGGCCGTACCGGTCGTGCTGGCGAAAGTGGTCATTCCATCAGCCTGGCCTGTGAAGAATACGCATTAAACTTACCGGCTATCGAGACCTATACCGGTCATAGCATTCCGGTGAGTAAATATAATAGCGATGCGTTATTAACTGATTTGCCGGCGCCAAAACGTCTGGCCCGTACCCGCACCGGGAATGGCCCACGTCGTAACTCTGCCCCACGTCGCAGTGGTGCACCACGGAATAACCGTAAGCGACCGAGCTGATAAATGATGCTAAGTTCCACCTCACTTTATGCTGCCATCGATCTTGGCTCCAACAGTTTTCATATGTTGGTAGTACGTGAGGTGGCTGGCAGTATCCAAACGCTGGCCCGGATCAAGCGGAAAGTCCGCCTGGCTGCGGGTCTGGATACCCAAAACCACCTATCGCAAGAAGCGATGGAACGCGGTTGGCAATGTCTAAAGCTTTTTTCTGAGCGTTTGCAGGACATTCCGTTGGATCAGATCCGCGTGGTGGCAACTGCAACCCTGCGTCTGGCTTCAAATGCCGAAGAATTCCTGCAAACTGCGACCGAAATCCTCGGTTGCCCGATTCAGGTCATCAGTGGTGAAGAAGAAGCACGTCTGATTTATCACGGCGTTGCACATACTACCGGTGGGCCAGAGCAGCGTTTAGTCGTCGACATTGGTGGTGGCAGCACAGAGCTGGTGACTGGCAATGGCGCTCAGGCAAATATTCTGGTTAGTTTATCAATGGGTTGTGTCACCTGGCTGGAGCGTTACTTTAGTGACCGCAATCTGGCAAAAGACAATTTTGATCGCGCGGAGTCGGCTGCCCGTGAAATGCTTAAGCCTGTCGCGCAACGTTTTCGTGAACATGGCTGGCAAATCTGTGTCGGTGCCTCGGGTACAGTTCAGGCGCTGCAAGAGATTATGGTTGCTCAGGGCATGGACGAACTGATCACGCTGGCAAAATTGCAGCAGCTCAAACAACGAGCAATTCAATGCGGCAAGTTGGAAGAACTGGAAATCCCCGGTTTAACACTGGAACGAGCACTGGTCTTCCCTAGCGGCCTGTCTATCCTGATTGCCATATTCCAGGAGCTGGCGATTGAAAGTATGACGCTGGCAGGCGGTGCGCTACGTGAAGGGCTGGTCTATGGCATGCTTCATTTGCCGGTTGAACAGGATATTCGTAGCCGAACGGTACGAAATATACAGCGCCGCTACTTGCTGGATACTGAGCAAGCCAAGCGCGTCAGTAAATTGGCCGATAACTTTTTGCTTCAGGTAGAAACAGAGTGGCGTCTCGACAGCCGATGTCGCGAGTTATTGCAAAATGCCTGTTTGATTCACGAAATTGGCCTAAGCATCGATTTTAAACGTGCTCCGCAACATGCCGCTTACCTGATACGCAATCTGGATCTACCCGGTTTTACCCCCGCTCAAAAGCTCTTACTTGCAGCTCTATTGCAAAATCAGAGTGATACTCTCGATCTCTCGCTGTTGAATCAACAGAATGCATTGCCAGTAGATATGGCTCAGCACCTATGCCGTTTATTGCGTCTGGCCATTATATTCTCCAGCCGTCGCCGCGATGATACTCTGCCAGCCGTCCGTCTGCGGGCCAATGGTGAAACACTTTATGTGCTATTGCCTCATGGCTGGTTACAGCAACATCCTTACCGCGCAGAGGCATTAGAGCAAGAAAGTCATTGGCAGAGCTATGTTCAGTGGCCACTGCTATTAGAAGAATTTAACTAAGTTCTCTGTTGTTGGCGGCCTCGGTCGCCTTCCCCTCGCTTATATTCTTGCTGTAAATCCCCATAAAACTATCAGATTGTGATCACCCTCAGTTTAAAAAAGAAACATTGTATGTATTTTTATAAAACACTGTTTCTTTATTGGAAAGGGATAACAATGCAAGCACAGCTTCAACGCCCACGAACTACAGGCATGCTGGTGATCATGGCCAGTCTGATGGTGGGTACTCCGATGGCAATGGCAGCAAAATCAAGTAGTCTCGATGCTCCTCAGCAGCTACAAGTTCCCACTCTCGCCTATGATGAGAGCAGTATTGTTCTGGTATGGAAAGCGCCGGAAGATACCCGAAAAATAGTTGATTATCAGATTTTCTCTGCGGGGAAATTGTTAGGTAAGGCCAGCGATAATAATGATAAATTCTCACCGGCCAAGCCTTATATCGATCATTTCTATACCAATGATAAAGATAATTTCCAACATAAAATTGTGATGCAAAACTTTACGGTGATGGGCCTAAAACCCGAAACCAGCTATCAATTTACGGTGAAAGCACAATACGCCGATGGTTCTTTATCTGTAGCCAGCAAGCCCATTACAGCCAAAACCAGTGCCAAGCCGCAGATTGTGAATGTGCGTGATTTTGGTGCCATCGATGACGGAAAAACATTGAATACCAAAGCCATACAGCAAGCAATTGATAGCTGTAAGCCCGGCTGCCGTGTCGAAATCCCGGCGGGCACTTACAAAAGCGGTGCGCTTTGGCTGAAAAGTGACATGACCCTTAACCTACAGGCCGGTGCCACATTATTGGGTTCAGAAAATCCAGATGATTACCCTGCGGGCTACCGCTTGTATCCTTATTCCACCATTGAGCGCCCAGCATCGCTGATCAATGCCATCGATCCTAATAACAGCAAGCCGGGCACATTCCGCAATATTCGGATTACCGGCTCCGGGGTAATTGATGGCAATGGTTGGCTGCGCGCAAAAACTGCTGAAATTACTGATGAATTAGGCCGACCACTGCCGCAATATGTTGCGAGCAAGAATAGTAAAGTGCATGAAGACGGCATTCTGGCTAAAAATCAGGTTGAAAAGGCTGTTTCCGATGGTATGGATTTGAAAAATGCCTATGGCCAACGCCGCTCCAGCCTAATGACATTACGCGGAGTAGAAAATGTGTATCTGGCGGGCTTTACGGTACGTAACCCTGCCTTCCACGGCATTATGAATCTGGAAAACCATAATGTAGTTGCCAACGGATTGATTCACCAAACATATGATGCAAATAACGGCGATGGTATCGAGTTCGGTAACAGCCAGAATGTCATGGTATTTAATAACTTCTTTGATACCGGCGATGACTGCATCAACTTTGCGGCAGGAACAGGAGAAAAAGCCCAGGAACAAGAACCCATGAAAGGTGCATGGTTATTTAATAACTATTTCCGGATGGGGCACGGCGCGATAGTCACGGGTAGCCACACAGGGGCATGGATTGAAGATATTCTGGCCGAAAATAATGTGATGTACCTGACTGATATCGGTCTGCGTGCTAAGAGCACCAGCACCATCGGCGGCGGTGCTCGTAATGTCACTTTCCGCAATAATGCAATGCGTGATCTGGCGAAGCAAGTGATGGTGATGACATTGGATTATGCTGATAGCAATGCCAACATTGATTACCCGCCAGCCAAGATCCCTGCCCAATTCTATGATTTCACATTAAAAAATGTGACGGTAGATAATACCACGGGCAAAAATGCGTCTATTGAAATTAAAGGAGATACAGCGAACAAGGCCTGGCACCGTCTGGTTCACGTGAACAATGTGCAACTTAATAATGTCACGCCGACAGCAATCAGTGACCTACGTGACAGTGAATTTAATAAAGTCACTTTCACTGAATTGCGAGGCGATACTCCATGGCACTTCAGCGATGTGAAAAACGTCAAGGTTGATGGTAAACCTGTCGCGCCTTAATCAATAACAGATGGGCAGGTTCTGTTATCACCTGCCCACTATTAGTTTTGTGTACTCACTGTGGCTTTTTAGCATTCGCTAATTGCGCTCGAATATTGGCCAGGTGACTCTGGCCTTTTTGCATCCGTTCTTCCGGGCTAACGGCTTTGCGCTCATTTTCCCATTTCAAATCATCCTGCGGAAGCTCCATCAGGAAACGGCTGGGTTCTGGCCGAATCAGCTCACCATACTGCCGCCGCTCTTTGCATAAGGTGAAAAACAGTTCACGCTGAGCGCGAGTGATGCCCACATAGGCCAGCCGCCGCTCTTCATCTACATTGTCTTCATCAATACTGCTTTGGTGTGGCAACAAACCTTCTTCCATACCAACCAAAAACACATACGGGAATTCCAGCCCCTTTGAAGCATGCAGTGTCATCAGCTGTACCTGATCCAGCTCTTCATCACTTTCCCCGCGCTCCATCATATCGCGCAGGGTAAAACGTGTGACAACCTGAGTCAGTGTCATCGGCTCATTCAGCTCTGACCCTTCCAACATTTCGGTCATCCAGCTGAATAATAAATTGACGTTCTTCATCCGCATTTCAGCCGCTTTCGGGCTAGGAGAGGTTTCGAACAGCCAGCTTTCATAATCGATGCCGTGAATCAAATCCCGCACTGCTGCGATCGGCTCACGTTCCACTAAGCGAATAATGCCGTCCATCCAATGAGTGAAACGCTGTAATGACTCCAGACCGCGCCCCTTCAGATGCTCGCCCAGCCCTAAATCAAAACTGGCACGAAACAGACTTTTATTACGCACATTAGCCCATTCACCCAATTTTTGAATCGTCGCAGAACCTATCTCGCGCTTTGGGGTATTCACGATACGTAAGAATGCGCTGTCATCATCCTGATTGGTCAATACTCGCAAATAAGCCAGTAAGTCTTTGATCTCCGGACGTGAGAAAAACGAATCCCCGCCGGAGATACGATAAGGGATACGGTTTTGCATCAACAGCTTTTCAAACAGCCGTGACTGGTGATTGCCGCGATACAGAATGGCATAGTCGCTGTATTGCGTTTTTTTCACAAAATGGTGGGCGATAAGCTCACCGACCACCCTTTCGGCTTCATGATCTTCATTATTGGCGGTAATCACTTTTAGCTCATCGCCATACTCCAACTCAGAAAAGAGCTTTTTTTCAAAAACATGCGGATTATTGGCAATCAAGATATTGGCCGCTTTCAAAATACGGCCCGAGGAGCGGTAGTTTTGTTCCAGCTTGATCACTTGCAACTGTGGGAAATCTTCATTCAACAAGACTAAATTCTGTGGTCGCGCACCACGCCATGAATAGATGGATTGATCGTCATCACCCACCACAGTAAAGCGCGCCCGGCTGCCCACCAGCAATTTAACCATTTGGTACTGACTGGTATTGGTGTCTTGGTATTCATCCACTAATAGGTAACGCAGCCGGTTTTGCCAGCGTTCGCGCACTTCCAAATCGTTTTGCAACAATAAGGTAGGCAATGAAATGAGATCATCGAAATCCAATACATTGCACGCTTTTAAATGTGCGTCATATAAGCCATAGCAATGGACGAACAACTTATCGCGTTCGGATCGAGCCAACGCCGCGGCGGCGGCAGGATCGAGAAGATCATTTTTCCAGTTTGAGATCTGGGATATCAACTGTTGCAGTAAGGTTTTATCGTCTTCCAACCACTTATGAGTCAAGTCTTTCAACAGACCCAGTTGGTCTTGCGCATCAAACAGGGAGAAATTGGATTTCATTCCTAGCGCTTTGTACTCTTTTTTGATGATTTCCAGCCCCAGAGTATGGAACGTCGCGATCATCAAACCCCGTGCTTCTTTGCGCCCCAACGTCTGGGCCACACGTTCTTTCATTTCACGCGCGGCTTTATTGGTAAAGGTTACCGCAGCAATATGTTTTGGCTGATAGCCACATTGGCGGATCAAATGCGCAATCTTATTGGTGATGACTCGGGTTTTGCCCGATCCCGCACCGGCCAACACCAGGCAGGGTCCGGTGACAAATTCGACGGCTTGTTGTTGGCTGGGATTTAATCGCATAACACTCGAAAGCTCAGTAGGTAGACGGGGGAACAGGATTGTAGCAGAAAGCGGCTGATGACAAAAAACCAGCGGGCATCTTTTGATTTGTAAAAGCTGACCAGCGTGGCCCCATCACGACTAAAATACGTTACACTGACGCGCTTCAAGGCGCCCTTGAAGATAATCTTCGTTCAAATAACCCTACCCAATAAATTGGTGGTAATTGTTACTATGGCAAACAAAGCTTCTGCACTGCACATTCTGGTTGATGATGAAAAGCAGGCAAACGATATTCTGGCGCAGTTGAATAACGGCGCAAATTTCCAAGAGTTAGCGAAAAAGTTCTCTAACTGCCCGTCAAAACGTAATGGCGGTGATCTGGGCGAGTTCAATAAAGGGGATATGGTTCCGGCATTCGATAAAGCCGTATTCAGCTGCGAATTACTGCAACCTTATGGTCCGGTAAAAACTCAATTCGGTTACCACATTATTAAAGTGTTATACCGTAATTAAGTTCTTCATGCGCCACCTCGCCGGCGGCGCAAGTACCCTCTTCTGTCTTTCTATTTATCATTAATATAAATTGTCTTGAAAATAATTACTGTTGGAAGGACAACATAAATATTATCAGCACTCAACCTGCCATCAATTATATCTATACAATATACCCACTTAACTTTACAAATAATACATCACACTATATTAACAAGTCTGATTAAAATGTATCTCAACAGGGGTATAATCTGACTTTTCAATAAAAAACAACAAGAAAGATCTCATTAATATATTTTTATATAGAATAAAATATATTAAAATACAATAACTTATGTAGAATTAACTTAAAGTGGAGAGTTAGTAGGATTTTTCCCACAAACATTGGTTTGTTTATCCTATGTGCAACTAAACCTGCTTTCTATATTATCTCATCATCAAGTAACGGACGTAGCCGAAATAATGACTACCCAATTACTTTAATGAAAGAACATGTGGATAGCTGGCGAGTAAAATCGAATAACACTCGTACATATAGTCATTAACCCACATCATACTTAATAAGTTGAATACTCATTCGCATTTGAATGCAACGAGCATTTCACCTATTTCTAATTACTATATTGGAGTTTCAAATGAATAAGATTACTTTGGCTATGGCGTTATTCGCAGCATCTACAACTGTAGCAATGGCAGCAAGCAATAATACAATTACTTTCCAAGGCGAAGTCACAGCTCAAACTTGTTCTGTTACCGTCAACGGCCTTGACGCTAACCCAATGGTATTATTGCCAACTGTATCAAGTGGCGATTTGAATGCTTCAGGTAAAACTGCTGGTAAAACAACCTTTACTCTGGGTGTATCAGGTTGCGCAACCGGTGCTGCTGATATTGATATCAAAACTGTTTTCGTGGGTAACCAGGTAACAACTTCTGGTAACTTAAAGAATGGCGGTACGGCAACAAACGTTGAGCTGCAATTACTGAAAGATGCAGTTACAACAACCGGCATCAATCTGAATAGTGGCGTAGCGCAAGATGGCATCGTATTGAAAGCTGGCGATACATCAGCAGAGCATGATTTTGCGGTTCAATATTTCGCAACTGGTCAAGCAGGCCCTGGTTCTGTGATCGCTTCTGTACAATATGCAGTTTCCTACCTGTAATATCAGTATCGTAGGATAGGATATACTCTAAGTAATTGGAGTTGTGGGTAGGTGGCGAATAGACAGCGAACCCCTGCAACTTCAAGTACCAGAGGCTTAACTATTCAACCAGTTTCCTTCAGAGGATATCCCCATCATGCTTAATATAAATAGCTACCGTTTCCTGCTTATTACTTTATTAATTCTTATGGGGATATCTTTTGCCAATGCCAGTGTAGTGATGAGCGGCAGCCGTATTATATATTCGGCAGGTGAAAAAGAGCATAGTATCCAATTAACAAATAACGATAACTTTCCTAATGCTGTCCAGGTCTGGTTAGATAGTGGCGATGCGCAATCAACACCGGAGACAGGTAAAGCTCCCTTCATTGTCACCCCTCCGTTCTTCCGTATTGAAGCGAATGCGGGCCAAACATTACGGCTGAAATATACCGGTAGTGGCTTGCCAACGGATAGAGAATCTGTGTTCTACCTTAATTTTTTACAGGTTCCCCCCGTTAATAAAGCAGAAAAGAATAATAAAATGTTAGTGTTGATGCGTAACCGGATTAAAGTGTTTTATCGGCCTGAAAATATTGCTGGCCGAGTTGATCAAGTCTCCAGCGCTCTGACATTTAATGTACGCCAACAAGGTAAAGATGTTGTTGTTACAGGCAAAAACCCAACAGGGTTCTATGCCACCATTGCCAGTGGTGAAGTCGTTGGGGGAGGTAAAAAACTCAAAATGAAATCTGAGATGATCCCACCAATGTCTCAAGCTCAGTGGGTTATCCCAAATTCATCTGTACCTTCAAATGCTATTGTTAATTTCCTGTTAGTTAATGATTTCGGCGGGCAAGATACCGGTAGTTATAAAAACAAATAGTCATAAAATTCAGTAGTAACTTTCCGGCTAAGGAATATTTATGGGGCTTGCGCAAGTAGAACTAAAACAAGTCGTTCTAAAAAAGAAGTTTTCTGGCAGCAAGAAATTATTAACCTTGTGCATAACTTTAGTTTTACATGTCGATACTGTTTTAGCCCAGGAAGACCCACAAAATCTGGAATTTGACGAATCACTCTTTTTAGGCACAAAATTTGCCTCCGGCTTGAATCAACTCAATAAAGAGGATTCTATTACACCGGGAAATTTTGACGCTGTAGATGTCCTGATTAATAACAAATTATATAAACGCACCACAATTCAATTTATTAAGAATGCCGATTCACCGGAGGTTTTCCCCTGCCTGAGTGATGAGTTCTTAACTGCAGCTGGCATTGAACTGGCCAATAAAAGTAATACCACGCCTAAAGAGCCTAATGCTGCTGAGGGAGAGTCAATACCTGCAGAATCTACGGCGACCACTCCCTCAGCCACCGAGAAATGTATCCCGTTGGCGGAGCGAGTAAAAGGCGCATCTTTTCATTTTGATCAGGCCAAACTGCGCCTGGAGCTTTCTATTCCCCAGGCATTATTGCAGCAACGCCCTCGCGGTTATATTGAGCGCAGCGAATGGGAAGAAGGTGAAAAGCTCGCCTTCGTTAACTACAGTGCAAACTTTTATCGTAGTGATACACAAACTCAGCAAAACAGCACTTCTGATTACGGCTTCGTTGGCCTAAAAAGTGGTCTTAACTTAGGGTTATGGCAATTACGCCAGCAATCAAACCTGAGTTACTCCAGCAACAATAATAACAGCGATACGCAATGGAATAATATCCGCACTTATGTGCAGCGCCCTATTTCACAATTAGATAGTGAATTAACGCTGGGTGAAACCTTCACCGACAGTACCTTATTCGGCACCATGTCATTTCGCGGTGTAAAAATGGCGACAGACCAACGTATGTGGCCAGAATCAATGCGTGGCTTTGCGCCTGAAGTACGTGGTGTTGCCACCAGCAACGCGCGAGTGATTATTAGCCAGAACGGGCGCGAAATTTATGAAACTAACGTCGCCCCCGGCCCATTTGTTATTAACGACTTATACAGCACCACCAGCCAGGGCGATCTTAATGTTGAAGTTATAGAAGCTAATGGTAGCCGCTCGACTTTTACTGTGCCCTTCAGTGCCGTACCCGATTCAATGCGTCCAGGCGTGAGCCGTTATAATGCGGTGGTTGGGGAATCACGTGATTTCACCAATATTGACAGCTATTTCACTGATTTTACTTATGAGCGTGGTCTCACCAATCAGTTAACGGCCAACAGTGGTATTCGTTTAGCGCAAGATTATACGGCATTACTTGTGGGGGGAGTAATAGGGACGTCGGTCGGTGCGTTTGGTCTTAATACCACCTATTCCCATGCCAAAGTTGAAGATAATCAAACTCAAGATGGTTGGCGGATGCAGGCGACCTATAGCCAAACATTTAATGAAACTGGCACCTCATTCTCACTGGCTGGATATCGTTATTCAACCAAAGGGTATCGTGATTTAAATGATGTATTTGGTGTGCGTTCAGTGCAAAAGAATGGCGGAACTTGGGATTCATCGACGTATAAACAGCGTAGCCAATTTACCACCACAATAAACCAAACTCTGGCTGGCTATGGGCAACTTTCAGCCTCAGCATCGACCAGTGATTATTATAACGATACACAGAGAGATACACAGTTACAGCTAAACTATTCTAATAGTTATAAAGATATTAGCTATAACGTGGCACTGAGCCGCCAGCGCACAATTTATACCTCAACCCAGTTTGGTTGGGATGTCGATGATACGGACGAAACGATGACAACAACGCGCTACGGTAATACCGAAAATATCGCCTCGTTAACGGTGTCTATTCCACTGAATATTGGCGGCGGGAATCAATATTTATCCATGTCGGCCAACCGTAATCCGAAAAGTGGTAACAACTATCAGACGTCATTATCAGGTACCGCCGGAGAACGTAAAACTTTTAATTATTCAGTCAATGCGGGTTATGACGACAGTAATGTCAGCGGTAGTTCGAATAGTTGGGGCGCAAATGTGCAAAATCAATTCCCTAATGCGACCGTCAATGGCAGTTATTCTCGTGGTAATAACTATACCCAATATGGGGCTGGTGCGCGTGGAGCCGCTGTAATACACAGTAAAGGTGTCACACTGGGGCCTTATTTAGGCGACACTTTCGGTTTAATTGAAGCCGATGGCGCTCAGGGCGCGACAGTACGAAATGCACAAGGTGCCAGGATTGATAAGAATGGCTTTGCACTGGTGCCGTCATTAACACCTTATAATTACAATACAGTCGGTTTAGACACCAAAGGTATTAATCGTAATACCGAGTTGAAAGAAAATCAGGGGCGGGTTGTTCCTTATGCCGGGGCGGCTGTGAAAGTGAAATTCGAAACTTTGACTGGTTATGCGGTATTAATTCAAACCCAAACTGCTGACGGTGAAGGATTACCACTGGGTTCAGATGTCTATAACAATAAAGATGAACTGGTCGGTATGGTGGGTCAGGGGAATCAGATCTATGCTCGAGTAAAAGAGAATAAAGGTTCACTTTATGTACGCTGGGGTGAAAACAGCAACGAGCAATGTGAATTACCTTATGATTTTGCTAGCCAGGATAGTGAGCAAGATATTATCCATTTAACAGGCAGTTGCCGCCGTTAACCATTATGAGAAAAATAATGTTAAGACCAACAGAGCAGTTAATATCTTGCGAAGTCTCACGGCCAACAATGCCTGTTCATTTCCGTCGTCCACGCATTGTGGTGGGAATAATGCTACTTATCGGGCTATTTAGCACTTCTGCATGGTCAGCTTGTACCAAAATCACAGCACAAAGCCAGTTGGCTGCTGGTGATGGCACCGCCAGCGCTTGGGCCGGTTCACTTGATTATAATAACGGTTCACTCGGTTTACCGGGCCTTATTGATCTCAGTACCAATGCAAACTTTCAACCCGATGGCACATTGTTGGCAGCGGCCACCTCCGACTTCACCACTTTCGCCTTAAATACCGGTTATGACCCAGAGCGAGTCCTGTTCCGCTGTGCTGCTACTGATGTTGATCAGCTCTTCGAGATGTACGCAACTAACGGGGATAATGACTATGGCGGCAAAAATGAAGATGGTCTCATTGCCGGCAATGTTCCCTCCGGTTTTGCCACTGTTGTCGCCAATGTCGTCATCCGCCTTACAAATCTATCCACTGGAGAGTATTACTCTCGCTTATGGAAAGGGCGTCGTCTAACTGGGCTGGATACCGACAGTACTGGCCGTATTCTGGTCAAAGCAAAAAATTTCAGTAATTTGTATACCGAACTATTTCGCATTAATTATACCCGTGCAGGTGCTTATAATGTGGCCTCTTATGCTTACGCCTATACCCAACCGAATGCCTATATTGCCTTTAAAGGGCCAGGTATTAGTGGCCCGGTTGAAGGGACGGACTCAGTATCAAACTGGCCCGGTTGGTATGGCACTTGGCCTGCCTCTATTGGGTTGTACAATTATGTGACTTTCCGCCGTACTACCATTTGTGCGGTCACCAATTTTACCCCAACGGTGATATTGCCCCGAATTTCTGTGGCAGAATTGAATAATGGCGCGAGCAGTTCGGCTGAATTTAGTGTGGATTTCCAGTGCCAGACCGGTATTACCTCCGGCGTCAATGCCGGTGCGGTGGCGATGGGCTTTTTGGTGCCAGCGGCAAACGCCGCTAAAGCACAGGCTTTGGGCTTAATGAATGGTAGCGGCGGCATTAGCCATTTGGTATCAGATAATTATGGTGCCGCCGGAATGGCCAATGGCGTGGGGATCCGTATCTACCGTAATAACAATCCGATGTACCTACTCTCAAAAAATGTGACTCAAACCGGTAATAACGGTGGCTGGTATGGCATCTTCCAGGGCGCGCAAACAATAACCGGCACGGTGAGTGGCGGTAATAGTTACACTGAGAATTTTCGGGCTGAGTTAAGCAAAATCAGCGGGCAAACTGTGACGGCAGGAGCAGTGAATGCACATGCGCAAGTGGTTATTCGTGTCCAATAATATGCGTTTCAAACGCAGTTTCAATGGCTGGCTGTTATCACTTCTCATGGCCTGTAGTGTGCCGGCTATGGCAAGTGTCGTGGCAGAAAAAACGCGAATTATCTTCAGTGAAGGCAGTACGGAAGAGTCACTGCAACTGGTCAATAGTAATGACTACCCGGTGGCAGTGCAGGTGTGGGTGGATGATGGCGATTTAATGGCAACACCGGAGAAAGCAATTTCCCCGGTATTAGTGTTGCCACCATTATTTCGATTACAACCACAAGCTCAACGCAGCTTGCGTTTGATTTTATCTGGTGCCAGTAAATTGCCGCTGGATAGAGAATCTGCATTTTGGCTTAATGTTTACGAAATCCCGCCTAAAGCCACAACTAAAGTTGATGATGAGTCTTCCGTTACACTGGCTTTACGCATGCAATACAAAGTCTTTTATCGCCCGAAAAATTTGCCCGCACCAGCGGGTACCGTCAGCAAGGCATTAACTTTTGTCGTAGAACGTAACGGTAATACCGCCTCGGTTAGGGTTGAGAATCCAACACCTTATTATGCATCACTCGCTTCTTTAACATTGGGACTGGCCGAAGGATTGCCCGATATGGTCGCCCCTTTTTCCAAGCTCGACTTTCCCCTCAATCGAGTCCCAACAGCAGACAGTAAAACGGTCAACTTTGTCTTAATTGATGATTTAGGTAACCGTAAACCTTTTAGTCGCGAGCTGAAATAAAAAACTTATCAATATAGACCGCCCAGAGAGACGGTCTATATGATTACTCGCGATATGATTTATTTCTTAAACCCCGGCTTACCTTTTTCGGCTCGCCATCTTTTTATCTCAGCTAAAATACCCTCAGGGCTATCTTCCCGATCATCATTAGGGTAATAAATCAAATCAGAACCATCTGGATGCTCGGTCAACTCTTCAAATCTAAGAATAGCCTCATCATGTTCAGCCTCGGATGGATATGCATCATAATAAATATCTTTCAAAAAGCTTAAGAATTCCTGTTCTGTATAATCAGATAGATTTTTATTTTCCATTTATACTTCTCCATTTTTCAGTGCATCTTGATTCCTGAGCTTAAATTTCCCAGGTATTTCAAGATGCTCTAGAAACCTCGCGACAAAACCCACATCTGGAAACCAAATGAGATAATAGCGAGGTTATTAATATTTAATTAATGAATGGATATAAGCCACCAGAAAGGCGGCTTATGTTATTACTGGTAATGCAATAAACTATTTTAGCCTGAGATTACCATTCATCTCGATAATCAAATGAAATTTGATAGTCATATTCTGAAGTATTAATTTGATGAGAAAAATACTTCTGAAGTATAGGTATCCAATATTCTTCAATATCAAACCCTCCATTATTAATATTATTTTCAATCTGCAAACCTAATTGTTCAATAACTGAGCCATCAGATTGAAGATCTGCCGAATACTCTTCACCCTTACATAACTCAGTTTTTTTATCAAACCAGTCTAAATGCAGTTTTAGCCCCATGATGCACCTCATAAATATTTTTTGATATTACGATTAGGGTCCGCAGGTTTTAGCTGGACGCCTGTTTTATAATTGAAAGCACCTAAGTGCTGGCCATCGCTAGCTCTATAACCCTCCAACTCACCATGCTGCGAATCCCACTCATATATTTTACGGCCTTTCTGATCAATCCAGCGTTCTCTTTTTCCAGAACCACCTTGTTTAGGAGTCTTTCGCTTACTCTTATTCAAATTTAGAAAACCTGTAATATCCTCAATTTTAGGTGCTGGGTGATAATCATGCCCTGCCTCTACCACTCCTTTCCTTGGTTTATTAAAATAAACATACACCGGCTCCAGCCCCGACTCTGCCGGGAACCAGATGATGTAATCGTGAAAATCCCCCTCTTCCAACTGCGGCAACGGCGAAATGGTCGGTGTGACCACGGGCCGGATGTCTATCTCACCCGTATGCTGCGGGCTGATCGGAACACTATCGGGTGGCGATAATACTGGGCTGATTTCCGCCCCCGGTGGCTTTGCCGGGGTAAAAACTAATGTGCGTGGTGGTGTGCTGTCAGTGATAAAGGTATAAGCGCCTTTTGACTTATCGAACTCCGCTGCTCCGATTTGTACTTTAGCAAACACATGGGCAACGCCGGTTTTTACCGCATAAATATCCAGCCTGCCGTCATGATCTCTCATCAAAATCCGCACAGGCAGATCAATTTCTCCCTGTCGCGGCAAACGGGTTCTGGACGAATATCCCATACGTTTCAGGTTAACACTGCCTGCTAACGCCAGCGGGCTATCCCATCCCATTGAATGATCAGCATCTTCTGACTTCTTCTGTTGGAACCCAGTGGCAAAAATTACCGCGCATGGCTCGGCTATCGGCTGGGTGGCAACGCGGCTAAGTTGCTCCTGCGCCTTCAGGTATGACTCTTTCAATCCAGAGGCTACTTCTGGTGTTAAAGTAACAGAGGCCTTTCCCCCCACCGCAAAACCGTGTTGTGGTAGCTGCCACTGATGAAGTACAGGTAAAGAGAATGTATTGCGCCGAATAAATACCTGCCAGCTATGTAAGGCCGCCCGGGCTTGTTGTTGAGTGTCTTCGTCTGCAGAAAATATTTCGCTTTTAACCACCTGCCACTCTAATTCTGTGGTTATGCGCCGTTCTTCAAGCTGCTGGAGTTTCGCCTCTTCTGCAATTAATCTTTTACTTTCATAAAATTGCCATTTTGCTTCTTCGAAAGTTAATTGCTCGTCCTTAATACGCCACTGTTCTGCGGCATCTGTCGTCAGTCGTGGGTGGGTAACTCGCTGCTGCCAGGCTGCAATCTCTGCTACCCGTCGTTCGTTCCTGATGCGTTCCCGTTCTGCCCACTCTGCAGCCCACCTTGCATTCAAAATACGTTGCCTTTCGACCTCCTCGGCTGCCAGTCGTAGATTCTCTATACGTTGTCGCTCTGCAACCTCTGCTGCCAGTTGTGCTGCCTCTGCGGCCAACCGTTCATTTTCAATACGTTGCTGTTCTGCGATTCTTGCTATTCCAAGTTCAGCATTAACAGATTGTTGCAGTACTAACAGTGTTTCATATTTGGCTCTTAGCTCTACGAGCCGATAATTTATCGCATTAACCTCCTCTTGTTTCACAAGAGCCAGTGCCCTTAAGTCACGCCGTTCATAACGGTATTTAAATGCCCATTTATTATCACGCCCTCCAAAAGCGTTATATTGTTGCCATATATTAGCCTCTTCCTGTTTCAATAAAGGAATATGGCTTTCAAGCAGTATGATATGCGCGGCTGTTTCTGTAACTTGCTTATCCGCCAGTGTTTTTTTCAGCTTTAACTTATCTAGCGCAGAGCTAAACGAATGTGTCATCGCCCTTTCAGCCGCTTCCCGTTCACGCCGCGTTTTTTCATAGGTATTACGCGCTTCCTGCATCAGCTCATCAGCATTGGTTATTCGGATTACAGAGAGATACAGCGGTTCAATACCCGTGCTGTCGGGGAAAACGATAATGGCATCGCGACTATGACGGCCAACAGGAAGGCTAAATTCTTGGGGAACCGCATTCTCAATCGGCGTCACTGCGGGCCTTGCTGCTGGCTGTGTTGGCGCAGGGATATTAATAGGCATCGTATCAACTACACTGATATGTATCGGTGTGATACCCGGAATGGCCGCGGTAAAGACATCTGGCCTTGTCGTCGTAACGGCCTTAATGACAGGTACTCGTTGTATGGCTATCGGTGCTTTAATCAGCACCGCTTTCTGCACTCCCTCTTCCGTCACATCACTGATCCGAATATTGACCGCAGTATCAGCCACTGTTTTTAATGTTTCTTTCGGTGTATCCGTAACTCTGTTGGCGGGAAGTGTCGAAGTGGTGAAGAACTGCCCTATCGGCGGGTCAGACGCTATTTTTGACGGTATCATGCCCATAACTGCTACACCGACCGGGCTGGTACGCATGGCCCACGATCCCACTCTGGCTAAATGACCTTCGATGAACGCCGCCACTGCTGGAAGACGGCTTAAAGTCACCCCCCAATGCCCATCAATTAAGGTGATAACAGCTGGCATCCCTCCCACAGCCATATAGGTTTGTAGTTCCGGGTTTTGCGCCAGATTCGCAGGAGTTGCCTTACTGCTACGATCGCCACCACGCCCCCCACCTCGTTGACTACTATGGCCGAATTGGCTTGGGCTGTAGTGATGGATAGCACCATAGGGCGTTTGTGACGTCCCCCATCCTTGACCACGGTTAGAGCCTGGTCCACCTGGCCCTGCCGGCCCCCCTTTAACCCCACCTGTTGGGCCACGAGCACCGTGGCCGGTGGTATTACTGTGTCCTTCTCCCATATCTTATTTCCTTATTTGTTTTTAATTTCCATAATGAATACGTATTTTCGACGAATATATTGACTGCTTATACCTCCAGATATTTATCTGTTATCACAATCACTCTTTATACATTTCCAGTGAAATATCAGATTGTGTTATGCATCCTTCAATAAAACTCTCAGCCATCTGTAATTGACGCCTAATTTCACGTTCGTTATATTTTTTTAACCGGGCAATTGAAGACTTTGACTGACCATAAACATAATGGCGCACAATAAGCTCCAGCTCTTTTTCTCTTGAAGCTCGTTGTAAATTACCAATAATATTATCAAGCGCTAACCCGTCATTATCACAGCAGGAGGCTGCTACCTTACCTCCTGCCACCAAGCTCTTAAATCCATTGGCAATATGCGGATAATCAAGATGGGAATGCTCTCTAGCCCAAACACCCCATCGGGCCAGAATAGTTTGAATATCACTCATCGCTTTTCTCCTTTTTATATTTAAAATCCTTCTTATGATGTAATTAACATCAGCCAGAGTAATTTCATAAAACAAAAAGGCCTCACTAATTAGCGAGGCCTTTTTATTATCAACGAAATAATTTTGTGATTTAGAAAATCAAAAAGCAGACATTGTTGGTGAGGTGTTTAACCACGATTAACACCTTACAAGAGTTTTATCGGGCCGTGATAGTATTAATTTACGAAATATTCTCCTGACCGAAATGCAGTTAATCTGAAATAAAAAAGCCCCCCGTTACTGGGAGGCTTAATATCAAATAACACACTACAGTCGGTTATTAATCGGCAACTGCGATACGTTTCATATCGGTCATATAGCCACGCAGCTTATGGCCTACAGCTTCGATTGGATGATTACGAATAGCTTCGTTGACATCGCGCAGTTGGGCATTGTCTACTGCAGTTCCGGCAACACTCTTACCTAAATCGCCCGCTTGCAGAGAATCCATAAACTTACCTTTCAGCAATGGCACAGCTGCATTGGCGAATAGATAGTTACCATATTCTGCGGTATCAGAGATAACTACGTTCATTTCATATAAACGTTTACGTGCGATGGTGTTGGCAATCAGTGGCAATTCATGCAGAGATTCGTAATAAGCCGACTCTTCGATAATGCCAGAATCAACCATAGTTTCGAATGCCAACTCAACACCGGCTTTCACCATGGCAATCATCAACACGCCGTGGTCGAAATATTCTTGCTCAGAGATTTTGCCTTCAAACTGTGGCGCGTTCTCAAATGCAGTTTTGCCGGTCTCTTCACGCCAGTTCAGCAATTTCTTATCGTCATTGGCCCAATCAGCCATCATCCCGCTGGAGAATTCACCAGAGATAATGTCATCCATATGTTTCTGGAACAGTGGGGCCATGATCTCTTTCAGTTGCTCAGACAGTGCATAAGCACGCAGTTTAGCCGGATTGGACAAACGGTCCATCATCAGCGTAATCCCGCCTTGTTTCAGCGCTTCGGTGATAGTTTCCCAACCGAATTGAACCAGTTTTTCAGCATAAGCAGCGTCAGTGCCTTCAGAAACCAGTTTGTCAAAGCACAACAGTGAACCGGCCTGCAACATACCGCACAGGATAGTTTGCTCGCCCATCAGGTCTGATTTAACTTCAGCAACAAATGAGGACTCCAACACACCAGCACGGTGACCGCCGGTGGCCGCTGCCCAAGCCTTGGCAATCGCCATGCCTTCGCCTTTAGGGTCATTTTCCGGGTGAACCGCGATCAATGTCGGCACACCAAAACCACGTTTGTATTCTTCACGGACTTCTGTACCAGGGCATTTTGGCGCAACCATCACCACGGTGATGTCTTTACGTACTTGTTCACCCACTTCTACGATATTGAAACCGTGGGAATAACCCAGTGCCGCGCCATCTTTCATCAGTGGTTGAACCGCCTGAACCACTGCGGAGTGTTGCTTGTCTGGCGTCAGGTTAACAACCAAATCTGCCTGTGGGATCAGTTCTTCGTAAGTGCCTACTTTGAAACCATTTTCGGTCGCTTTGCGCCATGAAGCACGCTTTTCAGCAATGGCTTCTTTACGCAGAGCGTAAGCAACATCCAGACCGGAATCGCGCATGTTCAAACCCTGGTTCAGGCCTTGTGCGCCACAGCCGACAATCACCACTTTTTTACCTTTCAGGTAGCCTGCTTCATCGGCGAATTCATCTCGTGCCATAAAGCGACACTTACCTAATTGCGCCAACTGCTGACGCAGGTTTAATGTGTTGAAATAGTTAGCCATGTTATTGCTCCGTTCGAATTCTGTTTTGTGGGTGCAGCTATTTTTTTAGTGACTGCAAACGAATGTGGTGTTTGTGTGCTGATACTGTTTTTTCACATCCCCTGTCTGTGTCGGGGATTGTCTTGAACTCACTATATGACAGGAAACTCATTGCTGAAATTGATATATTAACAATGTGATATTGCAGATTCTGCAATGTGGACTATTTTTCGAACAATACACTGCATCTTCTCACCCCAGAGGCACTCTGTGATGGATTTACGCGACCTGAAATTATTTCTGCATTTAGCTGAAAGCCGCCATTTTGGCCGCAGCGCCAAAGCAATGCATGTCAGCCCATCCACCCTATCGCGCCAAATCCAGCGTCTGGAAGAGACCATCGGCCAACCGCTGTTTTTACGCGATAATCGCACAGTACAGTTGACGGATGCCGGCACTCAGTTGAAAGCCTTCGCTCAGCAAACATTGTTGCAATATCAACAATTACGCCATGCATTAGGCCAGCACGGGCCATCTCTGAGTGGTGAGCTACGGCTATTTTGTTCGGTGACCGCCGCCTACAGCCATTTGCCGCCAATTCTCGACCGCTTTCGTGCACGCCACCCTTTGGTTGAAATTAAACTCACCACTGGTGATGCTGCCGATGCGGTAGATAAAGTGCAATCAAATGAAGCAGATCTGGGGATCGCCGGTCGCCCTGAAGTGTTGCCCACCAGCGTGGCTTTTACCCAAATTGGTGAAATCCCGTTGGTGTTAATTGCCCCGGCGCTGCCCTGTGCCGTGCGGTCGCAGGTATCGGTTGATCAGCCGGATTGGGCCACAATTCCGTTTATTTTGCCGGAACACGGCCCGTCGCGAAAACGCATTGATTTGTGGTTCCGCCGCCAACGCATTACCAATCCATTGATTTATGCCACGGTTTCCGGCCATGAAGCGATTGTGTCAATGGTGGCTCTGGGATGTGGAGTGGCACTTATTCCATCGGTAGTGGTAGATAACAGCCCGGAACCGGTACGTAACCGTATTTCTCTGTTGGATGATGTTTCGCTGGTCGAGCCATTCGAGTTGGGAGTTTGCGTGCAGAAAAAACGGCTCAGTGAGCCGTTAATTGAAGCATTCTGGGGGTTATTGTAGTTCGATGAAGAACTAAATAGGGTATCTCCTATCGGGAACAATGTTCCTAAGTCGTTCGGGTATTTGGCTACTGATAATCTTATCCGTAGGAGCAGGGTTGATCTCTTTTGAAGGGAAACTGTTTATTGCATCTGCCAATTGGCCTGGATACTCAGCAGTCGGAGTTACTTTTTGGTTGATGGTATCAGATTTAAGCGGTGGTATTGGGAGCCCCGTCTTGCGAACAATCCAACTCTGCCGCAATGATGGTTGGCCGATCTCTTTACCAGCAACCCAATTAGTATATTCATAGTTACCATCTCCATTAAGAAATAGAAGACTACTACTCCCATCGGAGTGATATCTCAATATACCATCATAAATTATTTCCCCGTTTTTAACCCGTTGCTCTCGAAGACCAATTTGCTTTTTATCTGGGCCATAAAATTCACTTCTAGTAAAGGTGTGGTCTAACTTATTGTTAGAGTCGTAGATATATTGAGTTTCATATTTTCCAGTCTCAGAATGTTTTTGGGTGTCAGGGTCAACCTCTCGTACTCTTGCAGTTTTCAAGATAATATTCCCATTCTGATATTTACTGGTAATGTCAGCTATAAATCTACTATTATCTCTTCGTGCCTCTTGAACCCGAGTACCGTTATCAACAACAGGCCTATTTTTAGTCACTAAAAAACGCTCGCCATCAATAATTTCATAGTGCTTGATAGGCTTACTGTCTAATAACTCCTTCTTCACCCTGGTTTCCGCAGGAGCAAGTGTGCTTGCATCTGGCGGGGAACTGTTTAATTTAGATCCTTGCTCAAATATTTTTGATTCGTTAACTTGGTGTTTCTGTATTAATTTATCATTAATATTTTTATGTTCTATCATTTTTTGAGGTTCAATATCTTGTGTTGCCTCAATTCTATTGGTCTGGCTGAGTTTTTTATTAACAGCATCATAGTCAAATTGCTCCACAACAATTTTCTTCACATTGTTATTAAAGTCAAATGCTTCAGTAATTCTGTTAATTTTATTAGTAGCAGAATCAAATGTTTCAATTCTGACTGTTTTAATATTATTGATAACTTGTTTTTTTGTTACAACCGACCTTACTATTTCACCCCCAATATATGTAGTCTCATCTTTTACTTTCCAGCCATCCTTCATGTAACGTTGTAGCTTAGTGTATATTTGCTCAGAGCCTTGACTATACAGTATAGCCGGTGGAATATAATCAAATATTGATAATTTAATTGATGTTATTGATTCGCTCATATATGAATTCCTTTAACTTATTTTTTAACAAAGGATTAAGAAGATATTTAAATTATTTAATGATCTACAACTTAATAACGGCATCATTAACTAATGCCAATAATTATATTACGCTGCAATAACACCGAGTTTTATTTCTAATACTTATTAGCAAAGATAGATAAGAAGATAAAAGACAGTAAAATGCCAATAAAAAAACCCAGAGATGATTGGCTCTGGGTTTTTTATCAGTACGAATAAGTAGTTACTGGCTAAGATTCAGCCCGCCAGGAAGAACTTAAACGCTGGGTTATTGGTTTCATCGTGACAATCGTAGCCCAGCGCCGTCAGATGCTGTTCAAATTGTGGTTCAGAGTCTGATAACTCAAACCCTGCCAGCACCCGACCAAAATCAGTTCCGTGACTACGATAGTGGAACAGAGAAATATTCCAGTGTGTGCCTAAGGTATGCAGAAACTTCAGTAATGCGCCCGGTGATTCTGGGAATTCAAAACTGAACAGCCGCTCGCGCAGTGGCTTGGAAGGACGCCCACCGACCATATAACGCACATGCAGCTTGGCCATTTCATCATCAGATAAATCCACCACCTGATAACCTTTATCCTGCAATTCAGCCAGGATTTCAGTCCGCTCAGCATAACCACGCGTCAGTCGCACGCCGACGAAAATACAGGCGTTATTGGCATCAGCATATCGGTAGTTGAACTCGGTGACGGAACGCCCCCCCAGCAACTCACAAAAACGCAGGAAACTGCCTTTTTGCTCAGGGATGGTCACAGCCAGCAAGGCTTCGCGTTGCTCACCTAGCTCGCAGCGCTCTGATACATAACGCAAACCGTGGAAGTTGACGTTAGCGCCCGAAAGCACATGGGCCAGGCGTTCGCCTTGAATATTATGTTGCTGTACGTACTTTTTCAGCCCTGCCAGCGCCAAAGCACCTGATGGCTCAGCAATAGCGCGTACATCTTCAAATAAATCTTTTACTGCCGCACAAATAGCATCACTGTCGACGGTAATCACTTCGTCCAGATACTCCTGGCACAGACGGAATGGCTCATCACCAATACGCTTAACCGCGACACCTTCAGCAAACAGCCCGACACGAGCCAGATCGACCGGCTTGCCTGCATCCAGCGCGGCACGCAAACAGGCTGAGTCTTCTGCTTCAACGCCAATCACTTTAATCTGCGGCATCAATTGCTTGATAAGCACGGCAACACCGGCCACCAGCCCACCACCACCGACCGGAACAAACACCCGGTCAAGATGTGCGTCTTGCTGAAGCAGTTCCATCGCCAGCGTCCCTTGCCCGGCAATCACGGCCGGATGGTCAAACGGCGGCACAAAGGTATAACCCTGCAACTGCGACAATTCAATCGCCTTGCCTTTGGCTTCATCGAAATTAGCACCAAACAACAGCACCTCTCCGCCAAAACCACGCACCGCATCCACTTTGATATCAGCAGTTGCGACCGGCATGACAATCAGCGCTTTGATACCGAGCTTGCTAGCCGAAAGCGCCACCCCCTGCGCATGATTACCGGCCGAAGCCGTTATCACGCCACAGGCTTTCTGTTCTGCGGTCAGGCCAGCCAACATCGCGTAAGCGCCGCGCAGTTTAAAGCTGTGCACCGGTTGCCGGTCTTCGCGCTTAACCAAAATGGTGTTACCCAAGCGCGAGGAGATTTTTTCCATCACTTGTAACGGGGTGACCTGCGCCACCTCATACACCGGTGCGCGCAATATCGCCCGCAGATATTCTGCCCCATCGGGGGCAGTTGATAAGGGTTGTGATACCGCCATAAGTATTAGCCTCCCAGCTTACTTTTGTCGCGCACAGCACCTTTATCAGCACTGGTTGCCAGTAAGGCATAAGCACGTAGCGCATAAGAAACCTGGCGTTCGCGTGCTTTCGGTGTCCATGCCGCATCACCGCGCGCTAATTCTGCTTCACGGCGTGCAGCCAATTCAGCATCACTGACGTCCAGCTTCATAGCGCGGTTTGGAATATCAATATCAATGATGTCGCCGTCTTGCACCAAAGCAATCAACCCACCACTGGCGGCTTCTGGCGAAGCATGACCGATGGATAAACCTGAAGTCCCGCCCGAGAAACGGCCATCGGTTAACAACGCACAGCTTTTGCCTAATCCCATCGATTTCAGATAAGTGGTTGGATACAGCATTTCCTGCATCCCTGGCCCACCTTTCGGCCCCTCGTAGCGGATAACAACCACATCACCCGCAACCACTTTGCCACCCAAAATAGCGGCAACAGCATCATCCTGACTCTCATAGACTTTGGCTGGACCACGGAAGGTTAAGCTGTCTTTATCCACACCTGCGGTTTTGACGATTGAACCATTCTCTGAAAGATTGCCATACAACACCGCCAAACCACCGTCTTGGCTGTAAGCATGTTCGCGAGTGCGGATACAACCCTCTTGGCGGTCGGTATCCAATGAGGGGAAGCGGCAATCCTGTGAGAAGGCTTTCGTGGTACGGATGCCAGCTGGGCCTGCGGAGTACATCTGCTTGACCCCTTCATCTTTGGTCAGCATCACATCATAGGCTGCCAGCGTTTGTGGCAGGTTCAGACCCAACACGTTTTTCACTTCGCGATTCAACAAGCCAGCGCGGTCCAACTCACCCAGAATCCCCACCACACCACCAGCACGGTGCACATCTTCCATATGGTATTTCTGCGTACTTGGTGCCACTTTGCACAAATGCGGCACTTTACGGGACAGACGATCGATATCGCTGATATCGAAATCAATATCCCCTTCCTGCGCTGCCGCCAGTAAATGCAACACGGTATTGGTGGAACCGCCCATGGCGATATCCAACGTCATGGCATTTTCAAATGCCGCTTTGTTGGCAATGCTACGCGGCAAGGCGCTGATATCATCTTGTTCGTAATAGCGTTTAGTCAGTTCAACAATGTGTTTGCCCGCATCGAGGAACAGTTGCTTACGATCAGCATGGGTTGCCAGCAAAGAACCATTACCCGGCAACGCTAGTCCCAGCGCCTCATTCAGGCAGTTCATCGAGTTGGCGGTAAACATCCCGGAACAGGAACCACAGGTTGGGCAAGCGGAGCGCTCAATCTGCTCGCTGTCGGCATCGCTGACATTCGGGTTTGCGCCCTGAATCATGGCATCGACCAGATCCAGCTTGATAATTTTATCGGATAATTTGGTTTTACCGGCTTCCATCGGGCCGCCGGAAACAAAGATCACCGGAATATTCAGGCGTAGAGACGCCATCAGCATCCCTGGGGTAATTTTGTCGCAGTTAGAGATACATACCATGGCATCCGCACAGTGGGCGTTAACCATGTATTCAACGGAGTCGGCAATCAATTCACGTGAAGGCAGTGAATAGAGCATACCGCCGTGGCCCATCGCGATCCCATCATCCACCGCAATAGTGTTGAACTCTTTAGCCACACCGCCAGACGCTTCAATTTGCTCCGCTACCAGCTTTCCTAAGTCGCGCAAATGAACGTGGCCCGGTACAAACTGGGTAAATGAGTTAACTACTGCAATAATCGGTTTGCCGAAGTCATCATCGGTCATACCGGTTGCGCGCCACAATGCGCGGGCGCCAGCCATATTGCGGCCATGAGTGGTGGTATGGGAACGGTACTTAGGCATTGTCTCTTCACTCCAGATTTTTGTATTGCAAATCAATTTGTTTTTGCAGATCAATTTGTTGTTGCAGATATAACCTGTTGCAGGTGGCGAACGAACCACCTGCTGATCCTGTCTGTCAGTTGTTATTTATTATTGATTGATCGGGTCCAACCAGCCCCATTTGTCCTCGGTTTCGCCGGTGAACAGACCAAAGAATGCTTGTTGAATTTTGGCCGTGATCGGGCCACGTTTACCAATACCCACCTGAATACCATCCACGCTACGCACTGGAGTGATTTCTGCCGCAGTACCCGACATAAATACTTCATCCGCCAGATAGAGAGATTCACGCGACAGCACTTGCTCACGCACTTCTAACCCCATATCTTTCGCCAGTTTGATAATTGCATCACGGGTAATGCCCGGCAAAGCAGAAGAGGTAAATGGTGGCGTAAACAGAATGCCATCTTTCACTTCGAACAGGTTCTCACCCGCCCCTTCAGACAGGAAACCATGGATATCCAGTGCAATCCCTTCCTGATAACCGTGACGACGCGCTTCACTGCCCACCAGCAAGGAAGAGAGGTAATTACCACCGGCTTTAGCCGCAGTTGGAATGGTGTTTGGTGCCACACGGTTCCATGAAGAAACCATCGCATCAATACCCTGCTCCAGCGCTTCGGCACCCAGATAAGCCCCCCACGGGAAAGCAGCAATAATCACGTCAGTTTTATAGCCATCAGGCGGGTTCACACCCATGCCGACATCACCGATAAACACTAGCGGGCGAATATAGGCACTGGTCAGATTGTTTTTGCGCAGCGTTGCGCGGCAAGCTTCCATCAGCTCGTCAACAGACTGAGAAACTGGCATGCGGTAAATTTTGGCTGAGTCATGCAGGCGCTGCATGTGTTCGCGGTGACGGAAAACAACCGGCCCTTTGTGGGAGTTGTAGCAACGGACACCTTCGAAGACTGACGTGCCGTAGTGTAACGCGTGAGACATCACATGAACTTTCGCCTCTGCCCACGGAACCATTTCACCGTTAAACCAAATAAAATCAGCTTTCTTCGTCATTCTTTTCTTTCCTTGTGGCGCATCAGGCGCGTATCTGTAATGTATTAGGTTGTAGGATCTCGACGCAGGCGACATCCATAAGCTTACTCAGCTGTGAAGACAGTAAATCGACAGGTCGCCCGCTGGCAACGGTCAATTCAATATTAATATTCTCAGCATTAATCATTGGTGACATATTCATAGCACAAACCTGAAAGCCGCGGTGCCGCACAACCCGCAATACACGCTCTAACATCTCAGGGCGGAAGCGGGCTTGGATAGAGATTTGATGTTGTATCATGAGACTTTCTCCAGCATGGTTTCATTACCTGCGCCTGGCGGCACTAACGGCCAAACGTTTTCGAGTTCGTCGATGGAAACCTGGAGCAGATAAGGGCCTTCGCTGTTAAACAGCGCATCCAGAGCGGCGTCGACTTGGTCTTTACGGGTGATACGTTGGCCGGGGATATTGAAGGCACTGGCCAGTGTGATGAAATCGGGGTTATCAGAAAGATTGGTTTCGCTATAACGTCCATCAAAAAACAGTTGCTGCCACTGTCGAACCATACCCAATCGCTGGTTATCCAACAGCACGATTTTCAGCGGCAACTGTTTTCGTTTTATCGTGCCCAACTCCTGAACATTCATCATAAACGAGCCGTCACCAGAGACACAGATAACCATATCATCTGGGCGGGCCATTTGTGCGCCAACAGCAGCGGGTACGCCAAAGCCCATGGTGCCCAAACCACTCGAGGTGATGAAATTCTCAGGGCGGGTAAAGTTCATATGCTGCGCCGTCCACATCTGGTGCTGCCCCACGTCGGTGGTGACTACCGTCTGTGGCGCTTTGCGATCAGAAATCTGCTTAAGCAATAACGGGGCATAAATCGCCTGACCGGGGTGGTCATAACGCCAGCTATGCTGTTGTTTTAAGGCCATAACCTCATCTCGCCACGACTGAATATTCAGCGGTTGTTGCAAAGCAGGCAGCAACACTTTCAAATCCCCTTGCAACGCAACATGCACCTGACGCAATTTACCCAGTTCAGCCGGATCGATATCCATATGAATAACTTTGGCTTTTGCAGCGAATGTATTCAGCTTGCCAGTGACGCGATCATCAAAACGCGCGCCTATGGCTATCAATAAATCACAATCCTGCACCGCAAAGTTTGCCGCTTTAGTGCCGTGCATTCCCAACATTCCCAGATAACACGGGTGCTCGGTATCCGGAGCGCCCAAACCTTTCAGGGTAGCCACCGCAGGAATACCGGTCACGTCGATAAATTCGCGTAAAGCCGGAACTGCCTGCGCCATACCCACTCCACCGCCGACATACAGCATTGGTTTTTTAGCCGTCGCCAGCATGTCCAAAGCTTGTTGTAATTCAGCGGCGGAATCAATCAGGTGTTCTTCGACTGGCATCAAATGCGGGGTCAATTCCCCGACAGCCAATTGAATATCTTTTGGAATATCGATTAACACAGGCCCTGGGCGACCGCTGGTAGCGATAGCAAAGGCTTCAGCCATGATGGCCGGCAGCGCATCTAATGATTCGACCAGAAAACTGTGTTTGGTACAGGCCAGAGAGAGGCCCAAGACATCAATTTCCTGAAAAGCATCGGTGCCGATTAACGCAGACCCAACCTGACCGGTGATGGCGATAACCGGTACTGAGTCAAGCAAAGCATCAGCCAAACCGGTGATCAGATTAGTGGCTCCGGGGCCGGAAGTGGCGATACACACCCCGACTTTACCGGTTGCACGCGCATAACCAATTGCGGCAATGGCAGCGCCCTGCTCATGGCGGCAGAGCAGATGCTCGACACCACCATCATACAAAGCATCATAGACGGGCATAATCGCCCCACCCGGATAGCCGAATACCGTATCAACACCCTGCGCACGCAACGCTTGAACCACCCACTGAGCACCATTCATAGTTATTTCCCCGACCTTTTGCGGGAGGCACAGGATTTTATTCTGTTGTGCATTTTATGTTCCTCGCGTCTTTTAACCGACCAATAAAAAAACCCCCGGACCTTTCGGTGCGGGGGTTCTCTTGAGATTAAGGCTTGATTTTTATGCCTTTCTTCGTCCAAGTGCAGCCCCGCACGGTGGGATAATAATCACCACCACGCTAATTAGGACTAGGTTAATCACTTGGAAAATCGCTTTCATAATTAGGTTGTTCATCTGTCTAGTGTCGAACGAATACCTACAGAGTTATCACAGTTATTGGTTACCTGACAATATTTATTTAAATTATTATTTTGTGATCGCGAATGCAAAACACAACAAATATATTATTTATCAATCAGTAAAACCCACATCGACACTTTGGTCTTTTTTCTGCGCGCTGCACCGCAATTTTTGATTTTGATACTTCCGTTGCAATGAAACCTCGCGTGCACTTTCGCAAATCAATACTTTTCTCCGGCATTGAAAAAAATCCTCGGGCACTCTATCGCGACCGCCCAACACCAGGCACGCATTACGGCGAAGGAAAGCACTATGTCATTGGCAACGATTTATACCCGCGCCACATTAGGTATTCAGGCCCC
Source organism: Yersinia sp. 22-579 (assembly GCF_030433455.1). Classification (NCBI taxonomy): domain Bacteria; kingdom Pseudomonadati; phylum Pseudomonadota; class Gammaproteobacteria; order Enterobacterales; family Yersiniaceae; genus Yersinia; species Yersinia sp. 22-579. The sequence goes on from NZ_JAUJTZ010000013.1 coordinate 142,637, forward strand.
TTCAGTCACAGTTGAAGTTCATATCAGCAATGGGCTACCAGGATTAATTTTGGTTGGATTACCGGAAACTACAGTAAAAGAGGCCCGAGACAGAGTCCGCAGCGCATTAATCAACAGCGGCTTCACCTTTCCAGCCAAACGGATCACCGTCAGCCTGGCTCCGGCAGATTTACCCAAAGAAGGGGGACGTTACGATCTCCCTATCGCTTTAGCGATATTGGCCGCGTCAGAACAGATTCCTGCGGATAAATTAGCGCACTATGAGTTCTTGGGTGAACTTGCCTTGTCAGGGGCGCTAAGGCGCGTTAGCGGCGCAATTCCGGCCGCACTCGCCAGCAGTCAGGCCCAGCGACAGTTAATCTTGCCATCAGAGAACAGTCTTGAGATTGGGTTAATTACACAAGGCAACAGCAGGGTTGCCGATCATTTGTTGGCAGTGTGCAGTTTTTTACAAGGCGAAAATACACTCGCGCAAGGCCAACGCCTTGAAGTAGCTCAAGATTGGGACAACAGCCTCGACCTACAAGATATCATCGGCCAATCACAAGCCAAACGGGCGTTAGAGATAGCCGCCGCTGGTGGACATAACTTGCTGCTACTTGGGCCACCGGGTACGGGGAAAACCATGCTGGCAAATCGGTTAACCGGCTTACTACCACCATTGACCGATCAAGAAGCACTTGAGGCTGCGGCCATTAATGGCTTGTCACACAGTAATGAATTACCTGCCCAATGGCGCTGTCGGGCTTTTCGCGCACCACATCACAGTGCATCAATGGCCGCTCTCATTGGCGGAGGTTCCATTCCTCGCCCCGGTGAAATATCACTGGCACACAATGGCGTTCTTTTTCTGGACGAACTGCCAGAGTTTGAGCGTCGGGTACTGGATTCATTGCGTGAACCATTGGAATCGGGGGAAATTATCATTTCCCGAGCGGCCGCTAAAGTCTGTTTCCCTGCCAAAGTGCAGTTGATTGCCGCAATGAACCCTAGCCCCAGCGGCCATTATCAAGGCATCCATAACCGGGCACCACCACAGCAAGTGTTGCGCTATCTGGCAAAGTTGTCTGGCCCGTTTTTGGACCGATTCGACTTATCGATAGAAGTGCCATTACTCCCCGCAGGGATGCTGGGAACACAAAAACATCAGGGAGAAAATAGCAAAACTGTCAGGCAACGAGTGTTACAAGCCAGGAAAAAACAATTAGATAGGGCGGGGAAGACAAACAAGCAGCTTAATAGCCAAGAGATAGCTGAATATTGCTATTTAGTACCAGAGGATGCGGCTTTTCTCGAACAAGTTCTACTGAAACTAGGGCTATCAGTGCGTACCTGGCACCATATTTTGAAAGTGGCACGGACCATTGCAGATCTGGCACTGGAAGATAATATTCAAAAAAATCATCTTTCAGAAGCGCTGAGCTATCGTTGTATGGACCGGTTGCTTTCGCAGTTGCACAAAAGCCTAATGTAAAAAAGGGAACCAAAGTCCCCTTTTTTACCACGATGCTTATACCCAATATCATTGAAGCCGCAAGCCAGTGATTCCAGCTCCCTGCGGCTCGAAGAACAGGGTACTAGTCGTCGCTATCGGTGTAATCTTCCACTGCGTCCATCTGTGGCTTGCCGCCAGACAGTGTATGGAAACGTTTAGGACGACGAGTTCGGGTCACATATTTGGACCAGACTTTTTCTTCGGCGCTGACCGGCTCACGCTCGCCGCGGCAAACAGCAACAAACAGCTGTTCTTCTTCCGTTACAGGCTCGCGTTTCCCGAGATCAAGTTCGTTAAAAGCATAACCGTGGCGCTCTAGTAATTGCGCCTCTTTAATGGTGAAATCGCCGTGACGCGAGAACCCGCGAGGATAATGTTTATTATCAAAAAAACGATTGGTCGTGATGAAGCTATCCGCCATCTGACACGCTCCTAATTCTCTCATGGTCGTGCTGTTTATGGCGCGGAGTATTAGATAGGCTTGACATCGTGTAAAACAAAACATTTAAATCTTAACGACAAAAAAAATTGGAGATGGGTGTGGATACCGAATTACTGAAAACCTTTTTGGAGGTCAGTAGAACTCGTCACTTTGGTCGCGCAGCTGAATCTTTGTACTTAACGCAGTCGGCGGTGAGTTTTCGTATCCGTCAGTTGGAAAATCAATTAGGTGCAAATTTATTCACTCGCCATCGCAATAATATTCGTCTGACCCCGGCAGGCGAGCGACTACTGCCTTATGCCGAAACACTGATGAGTACCTGGCAGTTGGCCAAAAAAGAGGTGGCACACTCGCTGCAACACACTGAATTATCTATTGGTGCAACCGCGTCACTTTGGGAGGCTTACCTCACCCCGTGGTTGCAACAACTCTATAAGCAACGGGAAGCATTACGCCTTGAAGCACGTATTGCACTGCGCCAATCATTGGTGAAACAGTTGCACGAACGGCAACTGGATTTATTGATAACGACCGAACCCCCTAAAATGGATGAGTTGGCCAGCCTACTGTTAGGGCATTTTTCATTGCGTTTGTTCTCCTCAGTTTCCTTTGAATTACCGGAAAAAACTGATGATGAAACTGAGCATAAAAATGCAAATGAAGCACCCTATATCAAACTTGAATGGGGGGCGGATTTTCATCAGCAAGAAAGCCGTTTACTCAATAGCGAGCAGATGCCGGTGCTGACCACGACGTCAGCCCATTTAACCCGGCAGCTGTTGGACACCACCGGTGGTTGTGCTTTCCTGCCAGAACATTGGCAAAAGGAATATCCCGAATTGGTCGTCAATGCTGATATACCGCCTATCGTGCGGCCACTGTATGCCGTTTGGTTGCAAAACAGTGACCAGCAAACATTAATTCGACAGTTATTAAAAACACCTATGAATAACGCAGCACAAAGCGCTATACGGGATTAAGCGGGGGCGACTGAGGGCGAGCACGACGATTCAAATAAAAAGCACTCATCGCCTTCTGAATTGCAATAAAGCTAAATAACAGAATTCCGATGACAATCTTGGTCCACCATGAACTGAGCGTACCATCAAAAGTGATGTAACTCTGTATCAGACCTTGAATCAGGACACCGAACAAAGTGCCGAAAACCGTACCAATGCCGCCGGTGAGCAGTGTGCCACCAATCACGACAGCAGCAATAGCATCCAACTCAACACCACTGGCCGCCAATGCATAACCTGCGGAGGTGTAGAGGGAGAACACAATCCCTGACAGAGCAGCCAGAGTGCTCGATAGCATGTATATTTTTATCGTCGTTTGTCTGACCGGAACCCCCATCAGAGCCGCTGAAACACTGTTACCTCCAATGGCGTAAACGTTATGACCAAAGCGGGTACGATGGGCCAGCAAAATACCAAACGCCACAACCAATAGCATAATCAAGGCAAGCAGTGTAAATCGTCCACCGCCGGGAACTTTCCAGGCATAATTTGCCAGCGTGCTATAAATCGGGTGATCAATGGGAATTGACTCTTCAGACACAATAAAACTCATGCCTCGGACAAAAAACATCCCAGCAAGAGTGATGATAAATGCGGGGAGTTTCAGGGAATCAATAATCCAACCCATGAACGCGCCAAACATCGCCCCCATCACTAAAACAATGGCGAAAGCATACATTGGGTGAATGCCATAAGTGCCGATTAGTTTTGCCAACAGCACGCCAGTAAATGCAATAACTGAACCGACAGATAAATCAATGCCGCCGGATAAAATAACAAAGGTCATGCCCACAGCAACAATGCCTAAAAAAGCATTATCAGTCAGTAAGTCACACCAAACGCGAGTGGAAGAAAAACTGGGAAATTGACTGAGACAAAAGGCATATCCCAGAATAAAAACGGCGATAGTAATCAGCAAAGGAATATTACGCTTTAACATTATTTTCGCCTCCGGAAGATATGGCTCAATGAGATCATCGGTGACTGCACCACCAATACGGCTAACACCACAATGGCTTTAAGAACCAGATTGAATTCCGGTTGGTAGCCAGAAAGCAAAATTCCAGTATTCATACCCTGAATAATCAAAGCGCCAATCACAGAAAGCAAAAGGTTAAAACGCCCGCCCATCAAGGATGCACCGCCAATAACCACCGCCAAAATAGCATCCAACTCCAACCATAAACCGGCATTATTAGCATCTGCACCACGGATATCGGCGGTCACGATAATGCCTGCAACTGCCGCACAGACACCACAAATGACATATACCGAAATCAGCACCAAACGGGTACTTACCCCTGCATTACGTGCTGAACGCAGGTTGATACCAACAGACTCAATAAACAACCCCAGCGCCGTTTTGCGCGTCAATAGCCACACAATAATCAGCATACTAAATGCGATAACCACAGACATTGGCATATACATCAAGGTGCTGCTGCCTAACTCTGCCAACCCACCGCTATCAAATGTGACAATCTGGCCTTCGGTGATTAATTGAGCTATACCTCGCCCTGCAACCATTAACATCAAGGTGGCAACAATCGGTTGAATCTGTAACACCGCCACTAAAAACCCATTCCATAATCCACACAACGCTCCGACGGCGAGTGCGGCAACCAACACAGTGAAGAAAGGGTGACCAGCACTGGTAAGTGTCGCAGCGGTGGCACCGGCAATGGCCATCACCGCTCCAACTGATAAATCGATGCCTCCGGTTGCGATCACTAACGTCATTCCCAGTGCCAATAACGCAACGGGAGCACCCCGGTTTAAGATATCAATCACACTGCCAAACAGCCGTCCATCCTGGATATGAATTGAGAAAAAGTGTGGAGCTACCAAACTATCAATCAATAAAATGACTATCAGAGCACCAAACTGCGTGGCACCTTTCGGCAAGACCCATTTAACTTTACGCGGCCTTTGCGGCATAGATAGGCTCCTGTTTCCCATGAGGTAACTCCTTATTGCACCGCGATCGCCTGCATGATGGCAGGAACAGAAATCTCATCGTGACCAAGTTGTGCAATATGGCGACGATCTCGCAAAACAATGACGCGATCGGCGTAACCTGCCAATTCCTCTAATTCGGAAGAGATAATTAATAGCGCCAGCCCCTCATCGCACAGCTTTTCAATTAAGCGAATAATCTCTGCATGCGCTCCCACATCAATGCCCCGGGTCGGTTCATCTAAAATCAGAAAGCGAGGTTTTGTGGCCAACCAGCGGGCTAATAATACTTTTTGCTGGTTTCCACCAGAGAGATATTGAATTTGCTGCTCAGGGCCTGGAGTGCGGATACCTAATTGCTGGATAAAATCCTCTGCAATTTGGGTTTGTTCACGGATGGAAATTGGCCTCAACCACCCGCGTTGGGCCTGTAGGGCCAAAATAATGTTTTCTCGTACCGTCGCGGCCCCCACAATACCGTCGGTTTTACGATCTTCTGGGCAATAACCAAAACCATATTTCGACGCTTTTCGTGGCGTTCTAATCTTAACCGGCTTGCCCTGAATTTTGGCTTCGCCAGTATCAGGTGTGGTGACACCGAAAATTAACTGTGCAGTTTCCGTGCGACCCGAGCCTAATAGCCCGGCCAGACCGACAATTTCCCCCGGAGAAACAGATAAATCGAAGTTCTCCACGACACCTCGCCGACTATAGTTTTTGAATTCAACTAATGGGTTGCTTACCGCAATATTATGTTCACCACGTTTTAATAATTGTTCATCAAAGCTATGGCCTAACATCATCTGAACCAATTCAATGCGAGGAAGTTCTGTAGTGTTTTTTGTGCCAACGAGCTTGCCATTACGCAAAACAGTAATACGGTCACTGATCCGATAAACTTGATCGAGGAAGTGAGTCACGAAAACCATACCAATACCCTGATCACGCAGTTGTCGCAAAATATCCAATAACATACTGACTTCTTTAGCATCCAAACTTGCCGTCGGCTCATCCAGAATCAATACCTTAGCGGATAGATCAACTGCCCGAGCAATCGCGACAATCTGTTGTATTGCAATAGAGAAATCAGCCAAAGGCCGCTGAACATCCAGCTCCAGACCATAGCCTTTCAGTAATTTTGTTGCTTGTTGATTCATCGCACGATGATCAATTAATCCCCAACGCAATGGTTCACGGCCAATAAATAGATTTGCTGCAATAGAGATATTGGGGAGTAAATTGACCTCTTGATAAACTGTACCAATACCCATTTTTTGGGCATCTGCTGTATCAATAGGACAAATGGCTACACCATCTAAATAGACTTCGCCGGCGGCCCGTTTATAGACCCCGGTTAATGCTTTAATTAACGTCGATTTTCCTGCGCCATTCTCACCCAGCAAAGCCACAACTTCACCGCGCTGCAAAGAGAAATTAACAGAATCCAATGCCTTAACACCAGGAAATTCAACTGACAAGCCACGGACTTCTAGCAGTGTTTCCATCAGATGTACCCATGTTCAAAAACGACTCAGATATTGCCCAAATACAGGTGACGAAAGCAGGCGGGACAAATCCCGCCTTTTAAATCAATAACCCAGGCTCTTCTTGGATTCATATTCCTGTTTAGCCGTATCGGGCTGTAATAAACGTGATTCGGTCTGTATAAACTTAGGTGGTTGAGTGCCATCTTTCTTCAATGCAATTAATGCATCAAAAGCTGGGCCGGCCATATTCGGTGTTAATTCAACGGTGGCATTCGCTTCACCACTGCTCATTGCTTTGAAGATATCTGGAACACCATCGATAGAAACAATTTTGATTTCGGAGCCAGGTTTCAAGCCCGCTTCTTTAATGGCTTGAATGGCACCAATTGCCATATCATCGTTATGTGCATAAACGGCGCAGATATTTTTGCCGTTTTGCTCTGCTTTGATAAAGCTTTCCATAACCTCTTTGCCTTTACTGCGTGTGAAATCCCCTGATTGAGATCGAATTATTTTCACGTTCGGTGCAGAAGCAATTCCATCAGCAAAACCTTTTTTGCGGTTAATGGCCACACTGGAACCGACAGTGCCTTGGAGTTCAACCACATTACAGGGTTTGCCTGCCACATCTTTCAACAACCATTCACCTGCAACCTTACCTTCATATACGCTGTCCGAAGCCACTGCCGCTGTATATAAAGAGGGGTCATTCACCTCAATCATACGATCAAGCAGGAATACGGGGATTTTGGCTTCTTTTGCTTCCTGTAACACTGGCGTCCAACCGGTTGCCACCACAGGAGCAATAAAAATGGCATCAACACCCTGAGCAATAAATGATCTGACTGCTTTGATTTGGTTTTCTTGTTTTTGCTGAGCATCCGCGATTTTTAATGTTATTCCGCGTTTCTCCGCTTCTTGTTTAGAAACCTTAGTCTCCGCAGAGCGCCAACCGGACTCGGAACCTATTTGAGAAAACCCCACGACTAGCGGAGCTGCCTGGACTGCACTACACATTGCTGCTGTCACAGCAGCTGCTAACAGTAAACGCCTGTACATATTTATCTCCTCACTTGCCATCGTCGAGCCGCTGACTCATTACTATTCTAAAGAACAGTTAATATGATCATTCAGAACATTGATTGCGCTGAATTTCGGCCAATTTGCAGATAATGTTGTTCTCAAAATACATGATGTTTTTTAAGGTGAGCTTCCTGATAGATAAAATGTTAATTAGTTTTAGTACATTTTGTGAAAGTAATAATGAGCAGCGTCACACCATAGAATAACAATCATTTTGTACATAAATTCAGCTGAATAGGCATGGATTGGGAACGTTACCTTTCTATATGGCAGCAGGATTTTAATGAAAAATATGACTAATAAGAATGGATAGTGAAGTAATGGCGATTTGTGAGTTGGCAGGATAAATGGAGATTTCTGATGTAAGATTCAAATAGATGTTAGCTAAATCGGGGAATAATACGCAAAAAGAGTCAGATAATATGTATGAAAATCGAACTAAACGGTTATTTCGACATAAAAAAACCCCTCGCTTTCGCGAAGGGTTATTTATATGGCAGGGGCGGAGAGACTCGAACTCGCGACACCCGGTTTTGGAGACCGGTGCTCTACCAACTGAGCTACGCCCCTAAATAACGCTTAACATTATGCCTGCTAAAATAAGCAGGCATAATTTAAATAAGTGGCGGAACGGACGGGGCTCGAACCCGCGACCCCCTGCGTGACAGGCAGGTATTCTAACCAACTGAACTACCGCTCCACCGATTCTTTTACGTGTATCTTCCTGATACCCATCCTTTACAGGACCAGCGCCCCTCGCTGTGCAAAACCGCTCATGGCGGTTTTGTCAGTTACCAGATGTCATTCTGATAACTCGTGTTTGATGCCTGGCAGTGTCCTACTCTCGCATGGGGAGACCCCACACTACCATCGGCGCTACGGCGTTTCACTTCTGA
>NZ_JAUJTZ010000014.1:0-141787 GCF_030433455.1 Yersinia sp. 22-579
TTTGACTGACATAAACACTCCTTCATTAGGCCTCCATTATGAGGCAAAAAAGTGTCTACGAAACCCGGGTCTATTCAAATTACACTTTTAAGTGATTCAGGGTATGCGCTTACTGGTTACGAATATTGAGCGAGAATCACGTGATGATCGCTGCTTTTCTTTCGAGCCAGTAGGTGCTCCACGTTCGCTAACGAATACTCAGGGCATGCAGATAAACTGCTGGCTATATTTCTTTCGAAGAGCGTGGAATGCATACCAATCCCCGATAAAAAGGAGTTGGTGATGACTGTGACTAATCAGTTTGCTGCGCACGTTGGTCTGGACTGGGCAGATAAAAAACACGATGTCTATGTTCAGTTTAAAAACGTCGAACGCGTATTCCATGTGATTGAACATACAGCAGAAGCGCTTGATGCCTGGCTTACTAAGTTACACCAGAAGGTAAAAGGTAGAATCGCCATAGCTCTCGAGCTGAAGAAGGGCCCCGTGGTATATGCTCTTCAAAAATATCCCTTTATCACCGTTTTCCCCGTCCACGCTTTGTCACTGGCTCGTTACCGGCAAGCCTTCTCGCCCAGCAGCGCTAAAGATGACCCGCAGGATGCCGAGCTGGCATTAGAGTTAATGCTGCGTTATCCCCAAAAGATAAAAGCTATTGAACCCGACAATGCGGATATCCGGTTACTCCAGCAACTGGTTGAGCAGCGTCGTCAGTTGGTTGAAGATAAACGCCGTTTTGTGAACCGGATAATCAACACGCTTAAACAGTATTATCCTCAGCCCCTGGAGTGGTTCTCACATCGGGGTAGCTTACTGTTGTGTGAACTGATTATACGATGGCCCAGTCTGCAACAACTTAAACGAGCCAGGCGCGAGACGATCCGCAACTTTCTGAATGCCAAAGGCGGTCGCGCAATGGCCCTTACCGAGCAGCGTGTTGTAAGTATTGATAACGCGATCCCATTGACGACAGACCCGAGTGTTATAGAGGCTAATGCTTTGATGGCAACAGCACTGGCGACACAAATTAAAGTCGTGAGTGAAATCATCAAAACCTATGACGAACGAATCGAAGCGCTGTTTGACACATTGCCAGATGCGGGGCTGTTCAAATCACTTCCAGGCATGGGGCCGTGTATGGGCCCAAGAATGCTTGCTGCACTTGGTGATAACCGTGACCGGTTTAATAGCGCTGAAGAAATTCAAAACTACGCAGGTATTGCACCGGTGACAGAAAGAAGTGGCCAGAAATGCTGGGTTCACTAGCGATGGCAGTGTGCCAAGTTCGTCAGGCAGACCATTCGTTGAATGGGCTGCCAAAACGGTTAACTCATCATACTGGGCAAGACTTTATTATCAGGGACTGCGAGAAAAAGGAAAATCTCACCAGTCTGCAATCCGGGCTCTGACATTCAAATGGATAAGGATCATTTACCGCTGCTGGAAGACCAGAACCCAGTACGATGAAGCGAGGTATTTGCTGGCTCTCGAAGCGCGACACTCGCCCTTACTGAAGCCATAAAAAGCTTGTCGAATGTCTCAGGGCGTGAAGCAGTCGTTATGATCAAGTATCGTGTCCACATAACCTATGGCCCTTATTTTCCTGATGCTAGACCATAACATCACCAGAACTGCTATTAATATCTGTAGCAAATCTGCTGGCATAATCTTTCACTGCTCCTTCTTCCGATACGACCATTCTTGATGTGCGTCATAGGCCAATTAATAAATTATGGCAATGTTACCTTTCTTGGTGCAGGATTAGCTTATTTTTATAAGATAATTAAAAGGTGTGAATTATGGGAAACCAGAAAAAATTAAACGCTATACTTCCTTCTGAATCAATAATGAAAAAATTCACTAATCCAGTAAAATTCATAGAGTATGGAATTGAACAAATAGAATACCTTGTGAGAAATAAGCCAAATGATCTTTTTCAGATAGGCATTGCAGCGTGGGACCGTTTCTGCAATGCAAATCCTAACCAAGATAAATTTATATTTGGAAAGGAATGTCAAACTAATAACCCACTATTGTATAAAAAAGTATCAAGACATATAAAGGAAAATGTCATTAAAGATATTTTATACGTTCATGGAGAGGTTCAGGATCCAGAACTGGATGATAAAGAGACAGTAGAACTCATATTAGCACATTCCTACCCTAATATTTTAATGATCGTTGATGTAATGCTTGTTAACCCCTATGAACCAATAACCCCTCAAAAATATGATTTCCAAGAATATCGTGGCCTCGGGCTTTTCACCGAACTTCTGGAAAATGCCATACAGTATTGTAAAAAAGAAAGTATTGAGGAAATATATCTTACCGCTGCTGACATACCACTCAAAAATCATTTTGAAAAATATGGATTTGTTGTTCATGATACATGGATGGGTAAAGCTGCTATTGAGGTAGGACAAGGCATACCGATGAGCATGTACCTCTAATGTTAAAGAGCCATAGGTTAATTCAACATATTTTCTCTGTGGCTCAATTTTTTACCTAATATCTTTTTCAGTAAGAGAATGGTCAACTAATAGCTGATGAGTAATGGTTATTTTCTGGCACATAGTAGTCGACAGGAAATCATCAGGTCTGCTATGAACGAGAAGCAGAAATTAAAGCCACGATTCCAAATTTATCGCGCAATGTAACACCCTCCCTACAAAATGCTTTGCAGCTCCACTGAGGGTGACAACTATCATGATACTCACCGCCCACTGGGAAACAACCCCAAAAACTATCTTGGGATGTTACATTTTTCCAGTGGGCTTATCGTGTGTAATACACTCCTATTGGGATAGGTTATTATTTAGCCGCACATCTTATGAGATCCAAAATAGGAGGAATATAGAGAGCCTCTTCGACAACACTAGTTTTCTTAAAATGTTCAGAATGAAACTTCAAATGTTTTTCCAACGTATTTGCCCAAGAACTATCTTTTAAGTTTACTTCAACCTCAATGATTTTCTCAAAGCAGAATATCATCCTGGCCACGTACCAAACATATTGGTCATACATAGGGTCTCGCTCCTGTCTACAGTCCGGACTGTAGCCTTTCGAAAACTGCGGGTACTCCATGGCTAATTGCAAATATGCCTGATAGGCAGTATCTGCAATGGTTTTTTTTGCAATTTCTTTGCTTTGACTAATGGTTGTTTTAGCAACCAAAATCGCCCAAATAGCTACTCCAGCACTAACTAATGGAGAAATAATCGTAGCTAACTTAACTAACGTATCCATAAGAACCCTTAATGTTTTCGATTATATCCAGCAGGCTGGGCTTTGGTCTTTTTATATACTTTTAGCTTCCGCCTAAATGCTGCTAAATCTATATCAGCAGTACTAATTGCTATTTGGCCAGTCCCATGAGCATGAGAAATCAATTTATGATATTTCTCTTTGTACGGGGCTTGCATAGTTGAACCACCATACTCTCCCGTATTCGTGATAACAATATGCTGATACATATGCCATTGTAGTGCTGAAGCCATATTATCAAATGTGTCTACATCTTTGTTGTATGCTGCAATGACAAACATATCAGTCAAATCTCTCAGATCTGCAGCAAGCTTTATATCTGTTGCATCGTAGCAAATCGCACCAGTTAATTTAAATGGTCCTTCAGGGTGACCCTCAATTGAAATAATATGTTGGGATGGTCTATATCCTTGAACGCCAAGAGCCACTTCATCACTAGTCATATGATGTTTCCCCTGATCACGGATACGCCATTGGGTTCCAGACTCTGAAGAGTCTGGAATAATCCAACGAGCTTTGTTAACTATTCGACCATCTTGTTCACAGAAGACAAAGCCGGAAAAAATGATGGCTTTGGTTCTAAATGCCAGCGCTCTAACTATATCTTCATCTTCTGGGTGAACTGCCAACTCAGAAAAAACGATCAGATCAGCTGTGCTTGTATGATCCCTAGACTCAGTTTTAAGTTTTGCATTTAAAGTCTGCTCCGTTAGCTTACAGATTTCCGCAAGGTGCTCTCTGTGCTTCCAGCGCACATCGGGATTATCCAATGTCACGTCAGAAGGATGGAAATTATTATCCTTAGGAAATAACTGCTGAACCGTAACAATTCTAAAATGGTTAGATGTTAATTCAGGCCTATTGACAACAGTCGGTAAGGTTGGAACATTCGATGAAATGCATATCTGCGTATTTAAGTAACCTAGCCTTTCCAACAAACAGTTTTTAAACTCACTAAGATTAGTAATTGACAATATATCTTCTTGGTTTATATAAGAAGAAGAAAAACCTGGCCATTGCAATCCATGCTGAAGAAAACTTGCAAACCAATCAGTTATAGTTCCATATGAACCAACAATTGACTCTGGTGTATGTAACATTCCCATACGTCGCTTGTAAAACTGAGAATGGATACCATCATACTTATCTTTATCAAGTTTTAAATCATTTCTTTGGGTATAATCTACATTGCCTAAAGCAGCACTTCTTAGCACACTGCAAACCCAATAGAGTTTTTGTTCATCATTTTGAGTTTGTGGATAATTTGCCAACCACTCAGGGCTTACATAGCGTGGGTCTTTACCAGGTTTACCTTTTTTATCTGTAGAGCATGAAATACTAACATTTGGACGCCATAATTCACCCCATGAGGTTGAGTTACCGTCTAATTTTACTTTTATTTCATGTGGGGAATACTGCTTACCATCAAGTTGCCATACGTTTTTCTCTGTATCATCAAAAAGTTCAACTAATGCTACACCTAGTTTGAGAAGCGCATGTTCGTATCTAAATGGGTTTTCCTTGAAACTGATCACTGATGAAAGATAGTGCTCCGAACTATTTGGTTTTGACTCATATTTTGATATGGCCCATCTAAATTCGTTAATCCTATCTTTATCTTGCATCCTAACAATTTCTTTCCAAATTGTATTCCAGAATTCACCGCCTCGGAAAGCAAATTTTTTGATAATTAAGTCTACTACTTTGTTATTATTTGTATGAGAAAGTAGAAAAGCAGCATTTGCTCGGTAGTCTTTACTGATTTGAGCAGATATCTCAAATAGGTATCCATCACTACTATTCAACGGTTCTAAATGCTGTTTAATTAATACGCTTTGAAGCCTTGCAAGATCAAAAGAAGATTTATTACTAGCTATAAACGGTTTATTGATCACTGCGAGATAAAGTAATGCTTGCCGATATGTATAGTTTGGAATAAAGGATTTACAAGAAAGTATTTTTTGGGCAAATAATGTAACTTCACCCATCAATTTTTGATAATCGGCGACGTATTCTGATTGTAGGTTTCGATAGACATCAACGACGCTACGAAATATGTCAGAAAGAAGATACAACATTATATATTTATCAAGTTTATCACGATTGCGTTGTATTCTTGAAAAAATAATTTCAAGAATGGTGCTATAAGCATCTAGATTAGGATTTATAGCTATCGCTTTGCGAAAGATGACCATAATCGATGGATCTTTTAGCCAGGCTTTTAATAATTTTTTTGCAATCAGTGAAGATTCATTATCAAATTGCTTTCTCTCCTCAGGTGAAATTAGCTTGCTTTTTTTAGCCAAACTTTTTTCCAGCCTATGGGCAGAAAATCTACGTACAGATTCAACCTTTATCGACTTATCATTTTTAAACCCGGGAAATAAACTATCAACATCCTCTGAAAAATTATCCTGCTCGGTCAGTAATAATTGTTGAAGTGCCGGTATATTATTATCGAGTCCGTTACGCTCTGGGATACTCGAAGCTCCTACTTCATGCTGAATTTCATTGATTCGATTTGTAAGCCCACTTCCGTTATCAATATCTGAAAGCTCAAGAATATAAGTTTTGCTATCGTTAATTTTTAAATATGGTTCGTTATCTGACTTGTTTTGATCTAATGTCTCATCGAGAATCCCCTGAACTAATGCATGAATAGATTCCTTGACCTTATTACTTTCTAGTGCCTCTCCAGAAATCACCAATCTAATATCATCGACATATCGACAATAATCATGCAGTATTATTTGGCTATCTTCTATCTTAGTACGAAGCTTAGAAATTAAAGATTCATCAAACTCAATGAGATATGCATTCGCCAGAGCACCAGCAGAAGCCAACCCCTGGGGAAGACCAACATTTTCTTCTTTTATATCCAAACTCTCAAGTAAAGATAAAGATTCTTGAGGCCAATCCCAACTTAAAATCCGATTCGCCAAATTCCAAAATTCATTATCATTTATGAATTTAGATCCATAATGATTAGAGGATAATTTTTTGATTTTTTCTAACAGAAGATTTATTTTTATAGAACCGAAGAAGTTTTTTAGATCCAAACTGATAATATATACATCATCAATTCCGCTAACTTTATTTACAGTTTCCCTGCCTATATAGATAGGTCTTTGTAGAAAGCTTCGATAATCGGCAGAGAACTTCCTATAATACTCACTTCCTCCCCAACGAAATCTTGCCCTTTCATTGTCCCAATCACAGACAAGCCTATTTCCGTAACTAACAACCTTGTTCTTTACATGCTCGGCATAGCCAAGATTGCTCAATGAACAGTCTTTCTGTCTTGTTTCTATAGCATCAGCAAGGCACATCGTTACTGCTGTAGCAAAAGACTGATCCTTAATAGATATATTAGCCAAAGGCCTTATCTTTCTACTATCTTTATTGGTAGTCCACTTACCTTCATTAATGAACCAGCTTGCTCCTTTTGGAGCTGGTATCAATTCAATATCACTTTTGGAAAGAGCGCCCTTTGAGATCTCGCTTGACCAATTAGTGACTTCATCACTAATATCAAACGCACACTTGTCCAGCTCTAAAATATCTGCATACCAATTGTGAGTTCTTACAAAACTATCTGTTTTTTTCCATGCTAGCCCTAAAATAAATGAGTCCTTAAGGTACTCATATTTAGGCTCGAGGTTGTAATACTTTTTATCAAGTAGTTTCATTTTTTCTCAACTTAATCTTAAGCGCTCTTACTCACTTCAACTAAAGCAATGGCATTCACTGTTTGTATCAACCAAAATAGCTATTCTACCGTTCCTTCATCGAGGAATCCATGGTAAGTATCACAGGTTTTGTCGTGTCGAAGGACGCCCCTCCCTGAAGTAGCCAGTGTAGTGGCACACTGAATTTGGCCACCTGAATAGAGGTGATATCATCACCTCATAGTCAAAACAGGTGACATTATGACCGGACGTAACAGACGCAATTTTAGCCCCGAGTTTCGCCTCGAGGCTGCCCAGCTTGTACTCGATCAGCATTACACCGTTGCCGCCGCTGCCACTGCGATGAATGTCGGCAAATCCACGATGGATAAATGGGTTCGACAACTGAAAGAAGAGCGAGCGGGAAAATCACCCATAGCTTCACCCATGACACCTGAGCAGATTGAGATACGTGAGTTGAAGAAAAGACTTCAACGCGTTGAAATGGAACGGGATATATTAAAAAAGGCTACCGCGCTCTTGATGTCAGACTCCCTGAACAATTCTCATTAGTTGAGAAACTCAGGGCGCGGTTTCCTGTTGCCGTTGTGTGCAACGTGTTTGGGGTTCATCGCAGCAGTTATAAATACTGGCGGCAGCCCAGGAAGCCTGACGCCACGAGAGTGGCATTACTGAGCCTTGTGCGTGAAGTTTATCGCGAAAGTAACGGTTCAGCAGGAGCGCGAAGCATTGCCGCAATGGTCACCACCAAAGGTATAAAACTGAGCCGCTGGCGGGCAACAAAGCTGATGAAAGCGCTCAATATTATCAGCTGTCAGCAACCTGGCCATCGTTATAAGAAGGCGTCTAAGGAACACATTGAGATCCCTAATTATCTGGATCGCCAGTTTGCTGTTACCGAGCCTAATCAGGCCTGGTGTGGTGATGTGACTTATATCTGGACGGGAAAACGCTGGGCTTATCTGGCTGTTGTACTCGATTTGTTTTCCCGTAAACCGGTTGGCTGGGCGATGTCATTTTTCCCTGATTCCGCACTGACAGGTAAAGCCCTGTCGATGGCCTGGGAAGCACGGGGAAAACCGGCTAATTTACTGTATCACTCGGATCAAGGCAGTCACTATACCAGCAGGAATTTCAGACAGTTACTGTGGAGATATCAGATAAAGCAAAGCCTGAGTCGCCGGGGAAATTGCTGGGATAACAGCCCAATGGAACGGTTCTTCAGAAGCCTGAAAACAGAGTGGGTACCGGATAATGGCTACGCGAATTTTAGCCAAGCCAGCACGGCAATAACGAATTACATCACAGGATATTACAGCCAGCTCAGACCTCATCAATATAATGGTGGTTTGACGCCGAATGAATCAGAACGATTGTTCTGGAAAAACTCTAAAGCTGTGGCCAGTTTTTGTTGACCACTACATCCCATATGTTTAGCATTAGTGAATGCATTGATGTGTGGAAAAATACCTAACCCGCCACAAGTTACATCTGTTGTTGCCTTAAGGTGATATTTTTTCAGTATATAATATACAAACAGATGAGAGCAGCCAGCACAATTCATTGGCAGCCTAAATGGAATGTCTTGCAATGGTTGTGCAACGATATCATTCACTAGGAATTTGCTTTTTATTATTTCCGGGGTGAAGAATGTGAAATCTGGGAATTTTTTGAGATCAACGTCTTTAGCGATGTTAATGCCCATGGATCTTATTTCTTTTTCGATGACAGATTGCCCATCTTCAATTACATATAATTTATCCACATAGGTGGATATTTTTTTTATCAATCCTATGGGTAGGGGGTGTATAGCACCAAGTTTAAGTATGGAGGCATCAGGTAACGTTTCTTTCAAGTAGAGGTATGATGCGCCAGATGTTATAAAACCAATTTTTTTATCTTTTAACTCAATAGGGTTGATGTTGCTATTATTTGATAAATTGTCTGTCAATCTATCCATCGAATGAACAAAATCATTATTGAATCTTGTAACTTTCGGATTATCACTGTTTTTCATTCCCATGATAGTTGTAGTGGTTAATACGGCATAGCAGCTACTTTTAAATTTCAAGTTTTTGCTCGCTGAATATTGATAGTTTCATCTATATTTACAAGCGAACTAGTTTTACACGTAACAGTAGTAAGTCTGATTATCACAGGGAGACTGTATAGTTCACTTAATTTAAATGCAAGTTTTGTCAATTTTAGTGCATCTAAACTATCACTTGGTTCCAATATCGGGACGCCGGCACTTCTACCGTAATAACGGCAATCATTATAATCATCGGTTATTCTTCCGACATCGTCAGCAACTACAATAACAAGGCCCCCGTTTATCTGTGATTGTGCTGCTGAGATCAAGGCATCGTGAGCTACGTTTAAACCAACGGTCTTCATTACCGCTAAACTTCTAGCACCAGAAAATGATGCCCCCATTGCGACTTCTAATGCTACCTTCTCATTTACAGACCATTCGCAATAAATATCTTTATAATCCCTCATAATATCATCGATGATTGATGTTGATGGTGTACCAGGATAACCAGTAGCGACCTTAACACCTGACTCAAACGCGCCTCTTGCTACAGCATCATTTGCAGTAAATATTTTGTTCATATTAGCCTCGATATTTTATTAAATTATTTATAATAGATTACAATTGCTCCCCAAATAAACCCAAGGCCAGCACTAACCAATACCACATTACTTCCTTTATTAATTAAACCTTTCGATTCTGCTAAAAATAATGACAAAATGGGATCAAATTGCTCCATGTGGCCAAAGTTTGACAGGTATAATGATTTTGAATTTTCCAAGTTTATTCTTTTTAATATTTCTTCATGTGCTGACCTCTTGATATGCAAAATTGCAAGATAGTCAATATCACTCGGAGTCATATTGGATTTTTTCAATGCATTTTTTATTACAGTTTCAAAGTTATTTATTGATGTCATGTTCAACGTGTTTTTGAATTTCTCAGAATCATTCATGAGAAATCTTATTTGCATGTCACTATTGCCATGTGTTTTTTTTGTTTCTCGCGTTGCATAGCACATATTAGATAGAGAGCCATCACATTTGAAACTATCCCCTAATATGGTGTTGCTACAATTTTCATTGCTAATTAAAACTGACGCTGCTCCAGAACTTAAATCTAATAGAAAATGTGTGTTTGGGTTGTTTGTATCTAAATAATCCATGTCTCTACATCCTCCAACAAGAAGAATGTTGCTGTACTCTTGGTGCGAATCTAATAATGATTTTGCAATGGATATCCCTGCCAGCATTGATCCACATAAAGCGGTCATATCAAATGCCCAGGCATTATCAGCACCTAGATCCGAAGCTAAACTAATCGCCGTAACCCACATAAACTTCTCGGTATTCTGGCTCCCGACCCAAATTATTACATCCAAGTCTGTAGCGGTTATTTCGGATTTTTTCAAAGCATCTTCAGCCGCTTTAATTCCCATAAAATAACTTGTTTCATGACTGCGAGCTCTTCGCTTTTTACTAATTCCATATTTATTTATCAATATGCTTTCAGGAATCCCAGTTTCTTTAGATATTTGGGATGATGTTATTGTTTGAGGGGGTATATATAGCCCGATACTTGTAATTCCACAGCTCATGATTATTAACTCCTTAATGGTTTTCAATAACATCTGCTACATATAATAACCCCCATTAATGTTGAAATTTGCTCCCGTGATGTAGGTAGAATCCTCTTGTATCAGTAGGCGTACAACTTCGGCTATTTCAGTAGGTTTTAGGAGTCTTTTAATTGGTATTTCTTTTAAAATATTTCCCAGAGTGGTCGTTGGTATTTTACCCAATACCATATCGGTCTCAGTATATCCTGGGGATACAACATTTACTGTGATTCCGCTGCTTGCTAGTTCTAATGCTAATGCTTTGGTAAAGCCTACAACTCCAGCTTTAGCCGCGCAATAATTAGTTTGACCAAACTGTCCTTTTTCTGCATTAACCGACGAAATGTTAACTATTCTTCCATATTTACTTTCTATCATCTTACTTACAATTGGTTGAGTGATGTTAAATAGGCTAACTAAATTGGTAGTTAATACAATTGACCAGTCTTCAATGGACATTTTTTAAATGTTCTATCCCTTGTAATGCCTGCATTATTAATCAATACATCTATAGAGCCATATTCATTGATTATTTGTGAAATGAGGCTATTACATGAGGCATAGTCATTTATATCACATGGGAAATATATTAAATCATCATATCCTTCTGCATGAGAATCGTTTATCCATTTTTCACCCAATGATTTATTTTTTGATATAACAATAACTTTCAATCCTTCATTATGTAGCATTTTAGCTATAGAGGAGCCGATGCCTCGGGTTCCTCCAGTAACTAAAGCTATTTTTCCTTTCATGCCCACCTCGATTAATATAAGATTTAACTATTAATATTTTCGACAATCATTGCGATTCCCATCCCTCCGCCAATACATAATGTTGCTAATCCATAATGAGATTTTCTTCTTATCATCTCGAAAATTAATGTCGTAAGGATCCTTGCACCGGAAGCACCAATTGGATGGCCTAATGCTATTGAACCGCCATTGACATTTACTTTCTCAACGTCCCACCCTAATTTTCTGTTTATACAAATCACCTGGGCTGCAAAAGCTTCATTGACTTCTATTAAATCTAAATCTTCTATTTTTAGATTTGCTTTTTTAAGCACTTTTAGAGATGCTTCTATTGGCCCAGTCCCCATTAAACTAGGTTCAACCCCTACTTCTGCCCAGGCGATGATTCTAACCATAGGATTCAACATTAATTCACTGGCTTTTTTTTCAGACATTAAAATTACTGCTGATGCCCCATTGTTTATACCAGTCGAATTTCCTGCTGTGACGGTGCCATTTTTATCAAATGCTGGTTTTAAAGAATGAAGTTTTTCTAGTGTCGTATTTGGCCTTGGAAACTCATCTTTATAAAAAACTGTATCTGTAGCATTATTTTCCAAAAATAATGGCACAATTTCATTAATAAATTTCCCTTCATCAACAGCTTTTCGACATTTTTGTTGGGAACCATAAGAAAACTCGTCTTGTTCATCTCTTGTTATATGAAAGTGATTTGCTATATTTTCGGCGGTTACACCCATATGACATTTACTATATGCATCACTTAATCCATCGTTAATAAGTGTGTCAATTAGTTTTAAGTCGCCAATTCTTTTCCCTGTACGAGAACCTGACAGAATTCTAGCGGCCATATCCATATTTTCTTGACCACCGGCGATGACAATATCGGCATTGCCGCATTTAATATCATTGTATGCTAACGCTATTGCTTTTAAACCTGAACCACATACTTCATTAATGGTATAGGCACAGGTTTCAATAGGTAGTCCAGCTTTCAATGCTGCCTGTCGGGCGGGGTTTTGTCCAAGTCCTGCGGTGAGGACATTCCCCATAACAACTTCTTGAATAATTTCTTTGGATATTTTGACTCTATCAACTAGCCCCTTTATTACTTCTGCCCCTAAGTCAATTGCTGGAAAGTTTGATAGACTTCCCCCAAAAGAACCAATAGCAGTTCTTGCCGCTGATACAATAACAACATCGTTAGCCATACAGTCTCCAATAATTTATTATTTCATTTGTTTTACTCCATTGAAAATTTGACTTCATCACTCCTTAACTTTTTTTGGGGTGATTTTTCTCAACCGTTTAAGTTAATGATTTGTGATAAATGATTTTTTCCATTAACATCTGCAACATATAACTTTGTTCTTTGTTTTATTAGCAGAACCAAGTCCCTCAAACAAAAAAGGAAATTACCAGGGTAGGCCTCTGTCTATTGCTTAAAGTAACCTGCTTGTTATGCGGTAGTGATGTACTGAAATGTGGGAGGTTCAACCACAGTTTTGCGGGCTAATTTGTTTTAGCAATATGAGAAGTTCTGTTTAAGACATGATGCTAGCTAATATAAAAAGCAGAACACTAAACGACCTGTTCTGCTTTTATTGTATTCGTCAATTACTGATATTCTTAATTAGGATATTTATCTTTTCTGCACCCGGCTCCATACATAAGGAGGCAGAAAAGCATCACTGCATGCATCCAGATAATCCGACCACCATTGCATCATCGCTTTACGGGCATCGAGATATTCTGCTTTATGGATGTAAGCCGCTCGAACGCTATTGCGTTCCTGGTGACTCATCTGCCGTTCAACCGCACCCTGTGCCCATAGGCCAGACTCCATCAGGGCACTACAGGCCATTGCACGAAACCCGTGGCCGCAGATTTCATCTTTTGTGTCATAGCCCATCAGGCGTAGCGCCTTATTGACCGTGTTTTCACACATCGGTTTATATGGATTGTGATCGCCGGGGAATACCAGCTCCTGATGCCCGGATATTTCCCGTATCTGTTCCAGAATAGTGATGGACTGACGGGAGAGTGGAACGATGTGTGGAGTGCGCATTTTTGCACCACGCCCAGAATAGCGGACACCAGGGATAGCTTCGCGTGTGGCTGGAATGGTCCAGATTTTGTTTCTGATATCGATCTCAGACCAACGGGCGAAGCGCAGCTCGCTGGAGCGGATAAATAGGTGAAGGGTGAGTGATACGGCCAGGCGGGTTAACTCTCGTCCTTGCTGGTAGTCCTCAATGCGAGCCAATAGTTCCGGCAGTCGCTCCAGCGGAAGGGCAGGGTAGTGGCGTTTAACGGGCGGGGCGATGATACCGTCCAGATTTGCTGCAGGATTCTGCTCTATCAACTCATTATGTACGGCATGACGCATGATGTTGCACATATGCTGCCGGGTACGTGCTGCGACTTCCAGCAGACCTTTTTGCTCAATGCCTTTCAGCAGGTCGATAAAGTGACGGGGTTTCAGTTCAGCTACCGGCAAGTGTCCAATCACAGGAAATATATGATTGTTCATGCTGGCAAGCAGACGGGAGGCGTGGTTCTCTGACCATGTTCGGTTGCTTTTATGCCAGTCCAGTGCCACATACTTAAAAGTTTTTTCTGGCGAGGAAGTGGCTCTTTCAGCAGAGCGCTGTTGTGCTGGATTGATATTATGCGCCAGCAATTTACGGATACCATCACGCTGTTGACGAGCATCAGCCAAAGATACGTCGGGGTAGGCGCCTAAGCCAAGGCGGGATTCTTTACTATTGATACGATATTTGAGATACCAGAGACGTGAACCGACTGGATTTACTAATAGGTACAGGCCGTGAGAATCGGAAACTTTGAAGGGTTTTGCAGATGATTTTAAGTTGCGGATTTTTGAGTCGTTAAGAGACATTTGGGGGTCACTCCGTCATCGAACCAACATGACCCCAAATCTGACCACCAAATTCTCCCGATGCGGAGGGAAAACTGAAAATACATCGGGAAGATTTTTCGCGCTAACTTATTGAATCTAAATCGTATAAAGATTCGCAAAGAGGCATGAAAACACAAATTTGGCTCCTCTGACTGGACTCGAACCAGTGACATACGGATTAACAGTCCGCCGTTCTACCGACTGAACTACAGAGGAATCGTGTGAACGGGGCGAATAATAGCGGGGTATGAGGAACATGTCAAAGGGGGAAACAGCAAAAGTAGATCGTTTGCTTACAGTTTGTGCAACTTGTTGAGATTTTTGGCTTTTCGTTCAACATTTACCCGTAAAACGGGTCTGATAGCCGGAAAAATGACGGGCAGCGGTGTTGGTTCTCTGCCCGCCAGGGCGCTTACTGTGGCGCATCCGTTAGGACAAACATGCCATACGGGTGAATTTGCAGATAATAGCTATCGCCAGGAGCGGGTTGCAATTGCGTCGCGTTGACTTGTAATAGCAATGATTGACCCTGCCAATCGACTAATACTTCATATTGCGGCCCCATATAAGCCACTTTATTGATAGTGCAGCGCTGGCTTGGATCACCTTGCTGGCTTAACGTAATGGCTTCTGGCCTTACACCGACCGTAGCTTGCTGATATCCATCAGCAAACCCTTGCGGGCGCGGAATGTGATAACCAAAAATTTCAACGCTATCACTGTTGATTCGTGCAGGGAATACGTTGGCATCACCCATAAAACTGGCCATAAAGTGAGACGCAGGGTGGCGGTATAACTCCTGTGGTGCACCGATTTGCATGATTTTGCCTTTATTCATCACCAAAACGGTATCAGAGACGGCAAAAGCCTCGCTTTGGTCGTGCGTAACATACAGCGAAGTAATATTAAACTGCTGCTGCAATTCACGAATTTTATCGCGCATACTGCGGCGTAGGTTGGCATCCAGGTTACTGAGCGGCTCATCAAACAATAGCACTTTAGGTTTTAGGATAAGGGCCCGAGCCAGTGCCACTCGTTGCTGTTGCCCACCAGAAATCTGATCAACAAAACGATCAGCAAACCCGTCTAAATCCACCAACGCCAGCGCTTCTTTCACCCGCTCGCGAATTTCATCTTTCGGCCGCCCTAGCATTTTCAAGCCATAACCAATGTTCTCGCCCAGTGACATATGCGGGAACAGGGCATAGGACTGAAACACCATACAGATATCTCGCTGCTGGATAGATCTGTCAGTGACATCTTCACCATCGATAAAAATTTGCCCACCAGTGGGTTTTTCCAGCCCAGCGACCAGCCGTAATACGGTGGTTTTACCGCAGCCAGATGGCCCCAGCAGCGTGACCATTTCGCCTTTGGGGATAGCTAGATTTAAATCATCAATAACGGTATTGGTGCCAAAACGCTTGGTGACATGTTTGAGTTCGACAAAATGCTTTTTATCAGACCCATGATTTTTATCAGATTCATAGCTTTCGTTAGTCATTATGTTAAGCCTTATCAGTGCGCCGTTATTCAGCATTACTGGCTTTCGAGCGGGCAATACGCGCTTCGCCAACCAGGTAATCAAACAGGAAGATGATGGCAAGCATCACCACAATCAGGATGGATCCATAGGCAATCGCGATACCGTATTCGCCATCTTCCACCCGGTTAAGGATGTAAGAGGTGGCGACTCGGGTGTCCGGCGTTACCAGGAAAACAATGGCACTGACAGTGGTCATCGCCCGCACAAAGCTATAAATCAGCGCCGATAGAATCGCCGGGCGCAGTAATGGCAGCAAAATGTAAATCACGGTACGTAGTGAACCGGCCCGCAAGCTGAGTGAGGCCTCATCCAGCGATTTATCAAGTTGGCCCAGACCAGCAATCCCGGCGCGTATCCCGACGGGCACATTGCGCATCACCATTGAGATAATGACGATAGCTGCCGTACCGGTCAGGTACACCGGAGCACTGTTAAAGGCCAGAATATAGGAGACGCCCGCCACGGTTCCGGGGACGGCGAAACAGAGCATAGTGCTGAATTCGATGGTTTTTTTACCACGGAATTGCTGACGTACCACGATATAGGCAATCAGCAGACCAAAGGCGGCCGTGATAGGGGCGGCAATGCCAGCGTACAACAGCGTATCGAGCAGCGAAGGCCATGCGCCATCACTGAAACCTTGCCCAAATAACTGATTGAAGTTATTGAGCGTCAGGGTGTAATCGACTCCCCAGTTGACAGTGAAGCTGCCATAGAAAATGCTGCCGTACAGCAATACGTTAAAGGCAATCCACACATACAGCATGGCAGTTGTGCCCCAGACTAATGAGACCGGCAAGGGCTGAACATCACCGCGTGAAGATTTACCGGAGATGGTGACGTAGGAGCGTTTGCCTATCCACATATACTGAATACAGAAGATAAATAGCGAGAACATCAGCAGGATGACACCCAGTGTCGACGCTGCCGGATAGTCAAGTTGTGCGCCGGTAATATAGAAGTAGATTTGCGTGGCGAGCACGTCAAAGTTCCCGCCTAATACCAGTGGGTTACTGAAATCAGCCAGTGATTGCACGATGACAATTAAGAATGAGTTCGCCAGAGCCGGTTTCAATAGCGGCAGGAATACTTGCATAAAGGTCTGCCAACGGCTGGCCCGCAAGGTATAAGAGGCTTCTTCCAACGACGGGTGAATCGTTTTTATCGCACCATCGAGGATCATAAATGACATCGGCGTAAAGGCCAGTACTTGCGCCAACCAGATACCGGTAAAACCATACAGCCAGTTAGTATTTGTCAGCCCGAACCAGGTGACCATTAATTCGGTCACGTAACCGGAGCGGCCCATCATCAAGGTGACACCCAATCCAACCACAAAAGGCGGGGTGACAATCGGCAAAATCGAGAAAATTCGCCCCAGCAATGCTGAGCGTTTAGCAATTCGCGTGGTGTATATGGCTAACACCATGCCAAAGAAGGTACAGCCGATACCGACCGCAACCGATAGCACAAATGAATTCCAGATAACTTGCAGGATATGAGCCTGCCCAAGGATCGCCATAAATTGCCAGGGCGCAAAAGCCCCACTTTCATCAGTAAAGATGGGAATGAAAATAGCGATACTGGGAAACAGGATAAACACGGTGATCAGGGCAATAATGGTGACCAGCGAACCGAGGACAAAACGATCGCCTCCCAGCCATTCCAGGCGAGCGAGCGCCAGTGTGATGATGGCTCCCAGGGCAATAAACAAGCCAATCGTGGCAAAACCCAGCCCGCGTTGCAGCCAGGCCGAAGTGATAACCACGAACAGAGCGCAGAATAGGGCGAAACCGGCATCAAACAGGTGTCGGGTGCGGTGTTCGCGTCCTTGGGGGGACAGTGGCCGGAAAAGCAGCACTAATGGCAAGGCAAACCATAATGTGCTGATGTTCAGACTGGACCAGCCATAGGCGGCCAGTAGCTCAGAACGGCTGGCCTCAAGCAGACCATAATCCAGACTGAACGCGGGTAATAAGGCAAAAGCAGCCACGGCAAAGGCCAACCAATAGAAAATGGTATCCCGTGTCTGCGGGAGCCGCAGAGCATGTGAGTGAGTCATGGTGTTCCCCAGATCTAACCTTCGCCCTTGACGCTACAGCGCGGTGCTACCGCGCCAAGGGCTTGGTTATAGAAAAGCGATAAGTTATTTTATGGTTCGCTTATTGTGTGGGCTGCTATTTGCCCATTTTGACGTCATTAACCCATTTGGTGATCAGCTTCTTACGCATCTCGGTTGCACCGTAAGTGTCCATGTCGTAATTAATCAGTTTCAGATCATCAAGTTTGAGTGAGTTAGGGGAGGTCGCCGCAGTGGTATTGGTTAGGATCTGATAGGACTGACCTTTCTGCCATGCTAACTCTTGCGCGTCTTTTGACAGCACCCAGTCAACGAATAACTTGGCGTTATCCAGATTACGCGCGCCTTTCAGTATGCTGACGCCACCAATTTCATAGCCAGAACCTTCGCAAGGCGAAATCAGTTTCAGGGGCGCGCCTTTCTCTTTTTCCAGTGAGTAATCGTGCAGGAAACCAATACCAATGGTCGTTTCGCCGCGTGCGGCGTTACGCGCCGGGGCAATGCCGGATTTGGTGTATTGCGACACGTTGGCATTGAGTTTTTTCAGATAATCGAACGCAGCATCTTCACCCCATAATTGAGAGAAAGTGGCCAGCGCGGTGTAGGCCGTGCCCGAGCTTTGCGGGTCGGCAATTTGGATTTCACCTTTGTAGATAGGGTTGGTCAGGTCTTTCCAGCATTTAGGTTCTGGCAGGCCCTTCTCTTTCAGGCGGTCAGTATTCACGCCCAGCCCTAAAATACCGATATATACCGCAGAGGAGTAGTTACCTTTGCGTTTGGCCGGATCACGGAATTGCGGCATGATTTGTGCCAAATTTGGTGAGGCATAAGGATAAAGTAAATCCATTTCACCGGCCTGAGATTGCGGGTCCAGAGTGCCGCCATACCAGACATCGGCCTGTGGGTTCTTTTTCTCTGCGTCCACTTTTGCGAGTGTGCTGCCGGAGCCATTGCGAATAAAGCTGGTTTTGACATCGTATTTTTCGCCAAATGCTTTGGCTTCTTCTTCACACATGGCATTGGTGGCGCTGCAATAAATAACCAAACGGCCTTCCGCTTGGACGACGGTGGTAACGGCGCTCAGTGCGAGGCCTGCGGCTACCAGTGCTGAGAGAGGTAAGAGTTTCATAACATTATCCTTTTTATCCCCTTTATACGCCCATTACTGGGGCATAAAGGATTGTTGTTGTAGGTAGAGGTATGACTAACTTTGTTAACGTCCTTTTTTACTTAACACTTTTTTATTTAACGTACTGCTTTCAATCGATTAATACCGGTCATTAACAGCGGCATTAATAACAACCCAACACCTGCCGATGCCAGTGTTAGCAAAGCAAAAAAACCTTGCCAGCCATAATGTTGCAACACTTGCGCCAGCGGCCATCCCGCCAGCGCCGCACCGAGATAAGCAAATAATCCAAGAAACCCAGTGACCGTACCGGCAGCATCTTTATGGGTATATTCGGTGGCTGCCAGGCCAATGAGCATCTGTGGCCCAAAAACAAAAAAACCAATACTGAAAAATGTCACGGACAGTAGCGGGTAGTTATGTACCGGTGCCAGCCACAGGGCGGTCATCGTCAGAAACAGCCCCAATGCGAATAACAAAATCATCGGTGCGCGCTGACCGCGAAATAACAAATCTGACCCCCAACCGGCAAATAACGCCCCAAATAACCCGCCTAACTCAAATAGCGATAAGGTGGCATTGGCGCTGAGCAAATTGACGCCATGACTCTCCGCTAACCAAATATTGCCCCAGTCATTGAGGGCGATGCGGATCAGATAGACCAGCACATAAGAAACCCCTAATAACCAGATGGTGCGATTACGCAAAATGGCATCGCGAAAAATACGCCCCATCGGCATAGGGGGGCTTTGCTGCTCTTGCCACTGATCCTGCGGATCTCGCCGCCATTGGCCGATGGTTGGTAAACCTTGCTGTTGCGGCTTATCGCATAATTGCCAGCACAACCAAAGACCTAACACGATACCAATAGCCCCAGGTACTAACAGTGCGGCTTGCCAGCCATAATGCGAGGCCAGAAAAGCCGATAACAGTGGTACTGCCGCGCCGCCAATACTGATGGAGGTATTCCAACATCCCCACCAGGTTCCGCGCTCGTTGCGCGAGTACCAGGTACTCAGTAATTTGGCGCAGGGGGGCCATCCCCACCCTTGAAAGAAACCATTTAACGTCCAGACCACCAACAAGGCGGGCAGGGAGTGGCACAGGGTAAACACCACATTCAGTATCCCGGTCATCATCAAACCGATGCCCATGATCCAGCGTGCCTGGGTGCGGTCGCTGACAATGCCGGATACAAATTTTGAGCCGCCGTAGGCCAAATAGAACAGGGTGCCCAGTAAACCGATATCTCCTTTATCCAACCCCAATTCCAGTTGCATCACTGGCATGGCGTAGTTGACACTTTTACGTGTCAGATAAAAGGCGGCATAGCCCATCACCATGGCGGCCATCAGGCGCGGTCGCCAGTAGCGGTAACGCGCATTCACCTGTTCCGGCGTCAAAGGCTCAGGGGGTAAAGTCTTTGACGACAATGGCGATGCTGACATGGATTCCTCCGGTAATTGTGTTGAGTGTAAGGAAGGAAAAAGTAAAAGAGATGAGACAAGGTTGTAGACGCTTAGGAATAATGCTTAGTTATGCGGGTTTTTGATCCCGTTCTGTGGGCGGGTTCACAGAGTCGTTAGTGCGGATATGAGTTGGCAGGTTAACCACCACGCGGGTACCTAAACGGCGTTGCAGTAGCCAGTCACCGCCCAATGCCCGTACCCGCTCTTCAATCCCGCGTAGACCAAATCCCCCGCCTTGCGGTTGCACCGGGATCCCCATGCCGTCATCGCGCACTTCCAGGGTGATGATATTGTCGGTCAGGCGCAAACTGACCTGAATATTGCTAGCATTAGCGTGCTTATTAATGTTGTTCAGCAGTTCTTGTACCAGCCGGTACAACGTAAATATCACCACATCCTCGCCGGGGGGCGCGGGCAGGGCATAATCCAATTGGAAATGAATCCCTTGCTCGGCGAAAGCAAACTCTTCCGCCAGATGGTGTAGAGCTTGATCCAGAGGCATTTCATCCAGCACCGGTGGGCGTAATTGGCGTAGCAGTTGGCGGGTGGTTTGATGGATTCGTTGCGATAAGCTGCTGATTTGATTAGCCGCAGATTGAGCCGCTGGCGAGGGCGCGCTGCGGTTGACCAGCATGGCCTGAATTTGAATAGCGGTGATATTCTGGCCGATTTCATCGTGCAACTCACGGGCAATTTCTTTGCGCACATCTTCTTCGGTGCGCACTAACCGTTTCATTAATTTACGCCGGGTTTGTAGTTCTTGCTCCAATTGATTGCGATAGCGGTGCAGATGTTGAGCCAACTGCTGTTGGCGGCTGATGGCAATCCCCAGAGTCAGCCCTAACAGTGCCTGAGTGGAGAGGAACAATTCCAGCTCCGCCAAATCATGGAATGCACCACTGGCCTGGCGGGTCACGGTAATCATCAGGCTGCCTAACACTGCTGCTAATACCCCGCCTTGCCAGCCAAATTTATAAGCCATAAACACATTGGGCAGAAAGACAAAAATCAGCAATAGCCGCTCCATATTGGGAGCAATGGCTATTTGCACACAAACCCCAATGGCAAAAATCAGCGAGCACCAAATCAGCAGTGAGGTGCGCAGCGGTGGGTCTGGCATCTGTTGCGAGAACAAGTTGCGGATATGCTGCTGTTTTAAATATTCGTAGATGAGATAGGTAAACGGCACTAACAGAATGCCCCCGGTAAAAGTGGCAAGCAGTGTCTGGGTTAATGGCACAGGCAGCCAGAAACCCAGTACCAGGCCATGCAACACACTGTTACCGGTGACGGCGGCGAGTAACAGTAATAACCGCTGCCAGTAAAGGGTGTAATGGTGCCAAAAACGCTGGGTCAATTCGGCGGGCAATAAACTGAGGAACGGTGACAACATAATCAACACTGCGGGTTGCAACTGTTCAGTGTGCAGCCACCACAAGGCGACACACTCGGTCAGCAGCAACACTGGCCAATAGCGGCGCGGCAGCAATATCATTAATGCCAACCGCAGGCCTTGTGGCAGTAATAGAACCGCATGTAAACCATCATCACTGAGATAAAAACTGATGGTCCACAGCGCCAGCCAACTCAGTGAGAAGAAAATAGCCAGGAACAGCGATAGCCCCACTGAGCGCAGTTGCCACATGTCAGTTTCCCGCTAGCAACTGATGTTGCAGCGCAAAATGCACCAGCTCGACGGTGGTTTCGCAATTCAGTTTTCCCAGAATATTGGCGCGATGAACATGGACGGTTTTGTGACTCAGTGACAATTGTTCGGCAATAGATTTGACGCTGATCCCATTGATCAGTAACTGGAATACCTCTTTCTCGCGTGGCGTCAAAATCGCCAGTTGTTGCGGCTGCTGTGGCATATGGCGCAGGGCGCGCAAGGCATCAGCGCACAGATAGAGGCCGCCACCATGAACGGTCCGAAGGGCTTGCACCAATTCATCCGGGCCACAGCGCTTAGTCAGGTAGCCACTGGCACCGGCATCCATCGCACTTTGTACAAATGCGGTGGTGTCATAAATACTCAAAATAATGGCGCGGAAATGTGGCATTTTCTGGCGCAGGCGTTTGAGCAGACTCAGCCCGCTTTCGTCCGGCATCGAAATATCCATAACTGCAACATGTACATCGGTGTTGGGTAGATTGGCCCAAGCCTCTGCCGCCGAACCATACTCACCAATAATACGTATATCCTTTTCCAGTGATAACAACTGGGCAAAACCCGAGCGGACAACAATATGGTCATCTATCAACGCGACATTAATCATGATTTTTCATTATTACGGAACCCATGCTGCATGATGCTGATCAATCATTTGCGTAGCAATAATTGTTATCAAAAATGTAAGAGGCTTAACAGATGCGGGCAAAATCTGATGTGGAAATAGGTGGTTTCCGGTGAAAAGCGCAGCGCTCCACAGGATAAGTGTGGAGCGCGAAGGTGTGGTGTGAGCGGAACTCAGTGATGGTTACAGCGATTTCTTACTGCGGTAGATGCGCTGTGGCCGGCCCACTTTGCCATAAATAATCTCTGCTTGTAGCGCTTGATTCGTGGCACAGAATTCCAAATAACGGCGGGCGGTGGTGCGGCTCAATCCAAGCAGTTGCGCGACATTTTCAGCCGTGTATTCATCTGCATTATCGCTGAATAACGTCTGGATTTTATCCAGTGTCATTTGGTCGATCCCCAGCGGTAATGTCACTTTTTGCTCGCCACGAGCATAGGTGTTGTACATTTCATCAATCTGGCGTTGATTGACCTTGGTACCATCTTGTAAGACTTGATGGCGATGGCTGTAGCGGGCCAGCGATTGTTCCAACCGTTCGTAAGCCACTGGTTTTATGAGATAATCAAAAACCCCATAACGGATAGCTTCGGAGACAGTTTCGCTGTCGCTGGCTGCGGTGACAAAAATAATACCGCCAGAGAACCCTTGTAAGGTCAGTTCACGCAATAATTCTAAACCACTGCCATCGGGTAGATAGTTATCCAGCAGAATTAAATCAGGGTGAAAGCGAGCCACCATGCTGCGGGCTTGTTGCAAATTACCCGCCAGCCACACTTCATGGCAATGGCTGCTTTGTTTGATAAATTCGGCATGCATTTCTGCCAGTGGTGTTTCATCTTCTACCACTAAAATATTAAGACATTCCATGGGATCTCCCTGTCTTTGAGATCAATGCGTCTTCGGAATAAAGACTGTAAATAAGGTGCCGCGCGGCGGATTCTCTTCTATTGTGATGGTGCCACCACTTTGCTGAACATAGGTGGCCACCAAATACAGCCCAATACCATGTTCATCTGAATTTTTAGTACTGATACCCCGTTCGAACAGGCTATCTTGCAACTGTGGCTCAACACCGCAGCCATGATCGGCGACCTCTAAAATCACATCATCCCCTTCATCAGACAGATAAATTTCAATTTGTTTATCGCCCTCAGGGTTTTTTAGGCTGGCCTCAAAGGCATTATCGAGCAGATTTCCCATGATAGCGGCCAGTTCATTTTCACCGATATTGGCAGGCAACTGACCTAACTGGCAGCCGGGGACAAAATTCAAATTCAGCCCTAACTCTTTGGCCCGATGGTATTTACCAAATAATAATGCGGCAATCTGCCGGTTATTGAATGCTGTGCGTAGCATATCAATCAGCGCCTGATGGGAGGAGGACTCGGTTTTCACCATCTCCAGCGCCCGGTCAAACTCTTTCATTTGCAACAACCCACTCAGGGTTGACATCCAGTTCAGATGTTCATGGCGCACCGTACGTAGATTCTCGACATACTGCTTGATCTGGCTGAGTTGAGCGCTGAGAGTATGAATATCATCCTGACTGCGAAAACTCACCACCCAACCCTGAAACACGCCATCCTCTGACCAAATACCCGCCCGGTTGGCGATGGCATTTAAGCCATTAAAGGTACAAAGTTCATCCTGGCGATTTTCACCACTTTGATCGAGGAAGAAGTGGTCAGGAGAGACGACCTCACTGACTTTACGACCAATCAGTTGTTGTGGCGTGGCAAGAATATGCAGCATTTTACGCGCATTTTGATTGATTGCAGTGATCTTTCCCTCAGGATCAACCGCTAATAACCCTTCAAATACTGCACCGAACAATGCTTCTTGTTGGCGCAACACTCGCGCTATTTCTTTGGGTTCCATTCCCATCATCTGGCGGCGGATATGGTGAGCAAACAGCCATGACAGTAGCAATAATAAGCCGAGTACCAGAATAAAAGAGTGGGTTAGTGGCAGCAGATAAATCAGCCGCCAGTGGTCTATTTTGCTGATCAGATACCCCAGAGAGACGACGCCAATGATTTTTCCCTGTTCATCGCGGATGGGGGTTTTGGCGCGCATGGCTTCACCCATTGAGCCTTTGCCAAAAATAATGTAACTCTCGCCCCTTTCCAGTGCGCCGGGTTTGGTCCATTGCATTGGGTGACCAATCATCTCGGGATTAGGGTGATACAGACGAATGGATTGAGTGTCACCAATGACGAGGTAATCAAGGTCGGAAGTGCTCCCGAGTCGGCTGACGATTTGGGCCAGTTGCGCTTTATCACGGTGCTTCACGGCATTGACTACGGAATCCATCGACGCAATAATTTTTGCCTGATTCATCGCTGTTTTGCTGACTTGATCGAGTAGATATTGCTCAAAATTATGGCTGAGAAAACGATCCAGCGCGCCGACCAGTAGAATAGAGACGGTCAATAGCAGCAGAAATATCCGTAGTGGGAAGGCCATGTTTTGCAACCGGCTCCATATTCGGCCACGCCATTTTAATTTGCCTGATAGGGAAACATCGGCAGAGGGGATCGACACATTACTCACCTTATTTAACATATGGGCTATGTACTGGCGTTAACATAAGTTAATTTAAGAAATAATTAAATAGCTAAGAGAAATAAAAATAGTTATTAATAATTAAGGAAATTAAAACCATTAAATAACTTATATTTACTCTCTTATATGTGAAATAGGTCAATTAACCACACTATTTTTATGTTTAGCATGTGCTCATAAATTAATTCAAATTAAAAATAACCCCAGGTGAGTTTATTTTATCTTGTTGTTTTTATGTGAAATTTTTATTTAAAAATAGAATTATTATTTATTTTGTTGTTGTTAACTCAACTTGTTTTTTATTTGTTATGTAAACGTTATGGTAGAGAGTGAATTATGGATACGGTATTTAATCGAATTAATCGTTCAGACCATCAGCAGATTGCAGAAATAACACGCTTCTTGCGTGCAAATGATCTGAATATTGATACCACTGTTGAGGTGTTTATTACCGTAAGCCGTAATGAAAAGCTGGTGGCCTGTGGGGGTATTGCGGGCAATATTATCAAATGCGTGGCCATCAGTGAGCAGGTGAGAGGCGAAGGGCTGGCGCTGACTCTGGCCACCGAGTTGGTCAATCTGGCCTATGAGCGCCATCACAGCCATCTATTTATTTATACCAAAACTAAAAACGAGAGCTTATTTAAAGCTTGTGGATTTTATCCTATAGCGAGTGTCCCTGGCATTGTGGTGTTGATGGAAAATAGCGACTGCCGTTTGCAGCGCTATGCCAAACAATTGAGTCAATTACGTCAGCCAGGGCAGAAAATTGGCAGCATCGTCATGAATGCCAACCCATTTACTCGCGGGCACCAATATTTAGTGCGGCAGGCCGCCGCTCAGTGTGATTGGCTGCACCTGTTTTTGGTGAAAGAAGATAATTCACGTTTTCCGTATGAAGACCGGCTGCAATTAGTGCTTGAGGGCACCCAAGATATTACCAATCTTACGGTACATCCCGGCTCCGAATATATGATCTCCCGAGCGACTTTCCCTTGTTATTTTATTAAAGATCAAGGCGTGGCCGATGACTGCTATACCGAAATCGACCTAAAAATATTCCGCCAATATTTGGCTCCGGCACTGGGTGTGACGCACCGCTTTGTCGGGACTGAGCCGTTTTGTACCGTGACCGCTAAATATAACCGCGACATGGGCTTCTGGCTGGAGACGCCATCATTGCCTTATCCGCCGATTTCGCTGGTGGAAATTGAACGTCTTAAATATCACAACACCGCTATTTCCGCCTCTTGGGTACGCAAACTACTGGCGCAGGGGGATAGCGAAACCATTCGCAAATTAGTCCCTCCCGCCACCTGCCATTACCTACAACGATTGTTGACACAACGTGCGCAAAAAGCGGCCAGTACGGAGAGAAGCTCAGCATTAGCAAAGAGTTCAGCCCCGTTTTAACTGATTAAAGAGAACTGATTAAAGCAGGGAGCAAAGAAAGATAGGGACTGATACCTAAGTCAGAAACCACGAATTTGAAGACAAGTTAATCAGGTGAAAAATGAAAATTATCAGAGAGGCCGTCGCCGGAACGTTGGAATCGAGCGACGTTATGGTGCGTATCGCGCCATTAAATCCACCCGAAATAGATCTGCAAATACACAGCAGCGTGGACAAGCAGTTTGGTGACGCCATTCGCTACAGCGTACTGGCGTTACTGGAACAGTATCGGGTAACCGGAGTGCAACTGATTATTGACGATAAAGGTGCGTTGGATTGCGTTTTACAGGCACGGCTGGAAACCGCACTGCTGAGAGCCTGTGATGAAAAAATTCTGCCATGGAGAGCGCATTGATGAAACCTGAAATGAAAAACAGAATGCGCCGCAGCATGTTATTTGTCCCCGGAGCTAATGCTGCGATGGTCAGTAATGCGTTTATTTATCAAGCCGATGCGTTGATGTTTGATCTGGAAGACTCCGTCATTCTGCGCGAAAAAGATGCTGCTCGTCGCTTGGTCTATCACGCCTTGCAGCATCCGCTTTATCAGGATGTGGAAACTATCGTTCGGGTCAATGCATTGGACTCGGCTTATGGTCTGGCTGATTTAGAGGCTGTGGTACGTGGTGGCGCGGATATCGTGCGCTTGCCGAAGACCGATAACGCGAAAGATGTTGAAGATATGGCACGTGAAATCAGCCGTATTGAATCGGAATGTGGCCGTGAAGTGGGTAGCACCGGCTTGCTGGCCGCCATCGAATCAGCACAAGGCATCACTCAAGCGCTGGCTATTGCGCAGGCATCACCGCGTTTAATGGGGATTGCACTGGGAGCTGAAGATTATGTCCGCAACTTGCGCACTGAGCGCTCTCCCGAAGGGATTGAGCTGCTGTTTGCTCGCTGTTCAATATTGCAGGCCGCCCGTGCGGTAGGGATTCAGGCTTTTGACACCGTGTATTCCGATGCCAATAACGAAGCAGGTTTTTTGCAGGAAGCCGCGCTTATCAAGCAACTGGGTTTTGATGGCAAGTCATTGATAAACCCACGCCAAATCGAACTGTTACACAACCTCTATGCGCCGACCGAGAAAGAAGTCCGCCATGCCCAGGCAGTCGTTGATGCTGCTACGGCGGCAGAAGCCGAAGGGCGCGGTGTGGTTTCTCTGAACGGCAAGATGGTGGACAGCCCGGTGATTGAACGGGCGCGGTTGGTTTTGCAACGTGCGGTCAGCGGCCTGCGTGAGGAATAAGAGATGAATAGGCAACAACGAGTAGAAAGTTTAAGCCACAGTCAGGATAACGGTCCGTCATATCGCCCGTATCAGAACACCTCTAAAGCGAATTTGCAGGCGCAGAAGCCACGCAATATCAAGATGTGTGATTCATTGGAAAATGTGATTCGCCGTAGCGGGTTGCAAGATGGCATGACCATTTCCTTCCACCATGCTTTCCGTGCCGGTGATTTGACCTTAAATCTGGTGATGAATGCGATTGCCGCGATGGGCTTCAAAAATTTGCGTTTGGCCTCCAGCTCTTTGAGTGACTGCCATTCGCCGCTGGTCGAGCATATCCGCAATGGTGTGGTCAGCGAAATCTACACCTCGGGTCTGCGCGGGCCGTTGGCGGAGGAGATATCACGCGGATTATTAGCCAAACCGGTACAGATTCATTCCCACGGCGGCCGCGTTAATTTGATTGAGTCCGGCGAGCTAACCATCGATGTTGCTTTTATCGGGGTACCGGCTTGTGATGAATTCGGTAATACCAATGGTTTTAGCGGTGCTGCCTGTTGTGGCTCATTGGGCTATGCGCGAGTTGATGCTGAATATGCCGGTTGTGTGGTGCTATTAACGGAAGCGGTGGTGGCTTATCCGCATCATCCGGCGAGTATTGCTCAGGATCAGGTTGATTTGATTGTGCAGGTTGAGCAAGTGGGCGATGCCGACAAGATTGGCGCTGATACCACCAGAATGACCTCCAATCCCCGTGAATTACTCATTGCCCGCCGTGCTGCCGAGGTGATTGCCGGTTCGGGTTATTTTGTCGATGGTTTCTCTTTGCAGACCGGCACTGGCGGGGCATCGCTGGCGGTAACTCGTTTTCTTGAAGACAAAATGTTGCGCCGCAATATCACTGCCGCTTTTGCACTGGGTGGTATCACCTCAACTATGGTGGATTTGCACGAAAAAGGGCTGATTACCAAGCTGCTGGATGTGCAAAGTTTTGACAAGCAGGCCGCCTCTTCGCTGGCCCGTAACCCACGTCATATTGAAATCAGTGCTAATCAATACGCCAATTTTAGCTCGAAAGGGGCATCAGTCGATCGGCTGGATGTGGTGGTGCTCAGTGCGCTGGAAATTGACACCGGTTTTAATGTCAACGTGTTGACCGGTTCTGATGGTGTGCTGCGCGGCGCATCCGGCGGCCATTGCGACACCGCGGTTGCCGCTCGACTGTCAATCATTGTCGCGCCATTAGTCCGTGGCCGTATTCCAACCCTGGTCAAAGAAGTGACCACTTGCGTCACGCCGGGTTCCAGTGTCGACATTTTAGTGACCGATCACGGTATCGCGGTAAATCCGGCACGGCCAGAGCTGGCCGAACGTTTACAGCAAGCGGGCTTGCCGGTAGTCACCATCGACTGGCTCTATCAGCGTGCGCTGATTCTGACCGGTGAACCACAACCGATCAAATTTACCGATCGGGTAGTGGCGGTGGTGCGCTATCGCGATGGTTCCGTGATTGATGTTGTTCATCAGATACAGGAGTAGATGATGAATACACTTTCCCCTGCATTAGCCGCTAACCGGCCGATCAGTTTGCCGGAATTACTGACCAGCCGTGAGTCGCGTCAGAGCCGGCAACAGGCCTGGTTGTCGCGCCATCAAGTCACGTTGATTTCACTGACACTGGTGGCTCCGGGAGCGATAAAAGATAACCCATTGACTCGCAAGCTGTTTGCACTGGCGTGGCAGGCCATTACCGCATTGAGTCAACAGCAATATTGGCCGGTGTTACAGCAAGAGGTGTTTCCGCTGCCGACCGGCTGTGAGGGCTTGATAGCGGTTGATTTGCCCGCCGAACAAGTGAAAGACGCCGCATTGTTGCTGGAGCTAAAGCACCCGCAGGGCAGGTTATGGGACATCGATGTGCTGGATGTTTCAGGGCGGATTTTGTCACGCCGTGATGTGGGCTTAGCGCCACGCCGCTGCTTGCTGTGCCATCGTCCAGCTAATGTGTGCGCCCGGGCACAGACGCACACCCTTGACGAATTATTGGTCCAGATGGAGTTGATGCTCAATGCTACCTCTGCAACGCACTGATGAGATGGCGGTTTCATCGCCTGTCTTTGGGGCAAGCGATGACTTCAGCAAAAAGTACGGCGCATTGGCTTATCGGGCGATGTTAGCTGAAGTCAATCTGACCCCCAAACCCGGCCTGGTGGATTGCGTGAACTGTGGCGCGCATCAGGACATGACGCTGCAAGATTTTTATCACAGCGCTGATGCTATTGCGCCGTGGCTGCCCCGTTTTATCGAACAGGGTATTCGCTATAGCTATTTGCAGGGGCAGGCAGCGCTTAACAGCTTGCGGCCGTTAGGACTGGCTTGCGAAAACAGCATGTTTCAGGCGACCAATGGCGTCAACACCCATAAAGGCAGCGTTTTTTCTCTGGGGTTGATTTGCTGCGCACTTGGGCGATTAAAGGCACGAGCGCAATTAATCAGCGCCGAGGCGGTGTGTCAGGAGGCCGCCAGCTTATGCCGTGGGCTGACTGAGCGCGAACTACGTCAATCAAATCCACAACAAACCGCCGGGCAGCGCCTGTTTTATCAATATGGCCTGACGGGCGCACGGGGTGAGGCTGAATCCGGCTTTGCCACGGTGTTAACCCATGCTTTACCCGCGTACCGGCGCTTATTAGCCGACGGGGCGCAACCTGACCATGCCTTATTGCACACTTTGCTGATTTTGATGTCCGTCAATCGCGATACCAATGTGGTTTCGCGTGGCGGTATGGCGGGTTTGCAATGGTTACAACAACAGGCAACAGAACTTTTGGCCTCACTCTCGGCGGCAGGGATGAATGATCCTCTCAGCCTGTGGCGAGTGCGCATGTTTGATGCCCAATGTATCGCCCGTAACCTTAGCCCTGGCGGCAGCGCTGACCTGCTGATCCTGACCTGGTTTCTGGCGCAATTTCCCCATCATCTCCCTCACAAAAATAATAACGTTGCTATTGAACCAATAACAGCTATTGGGCCAGTAACAGGTATAGGAGTCTCTCTATGTTGAAGTCGCAAGAGAAATTATGGAAAGCGCTCGCGCCTTTTGTGGTGCTGGCCGTTCTGCTGTTGATCCCAACCCCGGAAGGTATGCCACCACAAGCCTGGCGCTATTTTGCGATTTTTGTCGCCATGATTGTCGGTATGATTTTAGAGCCAATTCCTGCCACGGCGATAAGTTTTATCGCGGTGACAATTTGCGTACTAAGTTCTGATTGGGTGCTATTTAGTGCCGCCGAAGTGGCGGATGCCAGCTTCAATGGCGGTAAAGAGTCATTGAAATGGGGGCTGGCAGGGTTCTCCAGTACCACCGTCTGGCTGGTATTCGGGGCATTTATCTTTGCGCTCGGTTATGAAGCTACCGGGCTGGGCCGGCGTATTGCTTTGTTCATGGTGAAATTCATGGGCAGGCGAACACTGACCCTGGGTTATGCCATCGTCATTATCGATATTCTGTTGGCACCTTTTACGCCATCAAATACTGCCCGTACCGGCGGCACCGTATTCCCGGTGGTGAAAAACCTGCCGCCGCTGTTTGACTCCTATCCCCATGACCCGTCATCACGGCGCATTGGTGGTTATTTGATGTGGATGATGGTGATTGGTACTAGCATCAGTTCCTCCATGTTTGTTACCGGCGCGGCACCTAACGTGTTGGGTATTGAGTTTGTAAATAAAATAGCCGGTGTTCATATAGGCTGGATGCAGTGGTTCCTGGCATTCCTGCCAGTTGGGCTGATTTTACTGATTGTCGCGCCGTGGCTCTCCTATGTGCTGTATAAACCCGGTGTTACCAAAAGTGATGAAGTGGCGACCTGGGCACAAACAGCACTGAATGAAATGGGTGGTCTGACTCGCAAAGAGATGATCCTGATTGGTTTGGTGCTACTGAGCCTGTGTTTGTGGGTGTTTGGCAGTAAGTTCATTGATGCCACTGCCGTTGGTTTGCTGGCGGTATCGTTGATGTTGGCGCTGCATGTGGTGTCGTGGAAAGATATCACCAAATATTCCAGTGCCTGGAATACGTTGGTGAATCTGGCGACCTTGGTGGTGATGGCAAATGGCCTGACTCGCTCTGGTTTTATTGATTGGTTTGCCAATACCATGAGCACTCACCTTGATGGCTTCTCACCGAATATGACGGTGGTGGCATTGGTGCTGGTGTTCTATTTCTCTCACTACCTGTTCGCGAGTTTGTCCGCTCATACCGCCACCATGCTGCCGGTGATTTTAGCTGTCGGTAAGGGGTTGAGTGGCGTGCCAATGGAGCATTTATCCATGCTGCTGGTATTATCCATCGGGATCATGGGGGTGTTGACGCCGTATGCCACCGGGCCAGGTGTGATTATCTATGGCTGCGGCTATGTGAAATCCAAAGATTACTGGCGTTTGGGTGGGATCATGGGGGTGTTCTACATCAGCATGCTGTTGCTGGTGGGGTGGCCAATCATGAGTCTATGGTATTGATTTAAAATTATTAATAAGGTTAATGACAAAGTACGTGCTGCGGTGAAAACAGGTAGATCGTAAAGACGCCGTACTTCTTTTGTTAAAACAAGCGTCCTTGTAGGCTCGAGCCGCGCCATCCCTGGCGCGGACGCTTTACTCTTCTACCTGCCTTCCCCACCAGAGCTCCTGTCATTGAGGTTTGTCTGCAATCTGATTAATCTTGTGAGTCGGGCCAGTCAGCGGC
Source organism: Yersinia sp. 22-579 (assembly GCF_030433455.1). NCBI lineage: Bacteria > Pseudomonadati > Pseudomonadota > Gammaproteobacteria > Enterobacterales > Yersiniaceae > Yersinia > Yersinia sp. 22-579. Next base: position 32,800 of record NZ_JAUJTZ010000014.1, read on the forward strand.
CCGACTTATTTATGTCAGATGATGAGCTGATTGGTTAGCCGGTATAAACGCCAAAGACTCTGGGTAGCCACAGGGATATTTCTGGAATATAAGTCACCAGCATTAATACCAGGAATAGCGCACCGTAGAACGGTAGCATCGCTTTTACCACTTGCTCGATTTTCTGTTTACTCACCGCACTGGCCACAAACAGCACTGATCCCACTGGTGGTGTTATCAGACCAATCCCCAGATTGATCAGCATAATCATGCCGAAATGCACCGGATCGATACCCAATGAGTTGGTGACCGGCATTAAGACCGGTGTCAATATCAAAATCAGCGGTGCCATATCCATCAAAGTGCCAATCAGTAACAGCATGATATTGATACACATCAGAATGACGTATTTATTATCAGAAACCGAGGTAAAGAACTCAGTGATACGCTCGGGTAATTGCATGTAGGTCATGATTGCGCCAAAACTGGCAGCAAAACCGATTAAAATCATCACGATAGTGACAGTTTTTACCGTGCGATACATCAGCTTGGGTAACTCTGACCATTTGTAATCACGGTAGATAAACATAGTGACGAAAAACGACCATAAACAGGCGATTGCGGCTGATTCAGTGGCCGTAAATACCCCGGAAAGTATCCCACCCATGATGATTACGACGGTCATCAACCCCCATAAGGTATCAACAAAGATTTTCAGCGCCTGACGGAATGGTACTCGCTCCCCTTTGGGATAACCTCGTTTGTAAGCGAAGCCCACACACATTAGCATCAGGGTGAAACTGAGCAGCAGGCCCGGTAGGATCCCGGCAATAAACAGTGCAGCAATAGAAACTGTGCCGCCGGTTGCCAGCGAATAAATAACCGAGTTATGGCTAGGGGGCGTCAGTATGGCCTGAACAGAACCGCTGGCGGTGACGGCAGCAGCAAAATCACGCGGATAACCTTTCTTATCCATTTCGGGGATCATCACTGAGCCAATAGAAGCCGTGTCGGCTACTGATGACCCTGAAATTGCACCGAAGAAAGTTGAGGCCACAATGTTGACCAGTGACAGACCGCCACGGATAAACCCAACGAAAATATAGGCAAAACTCACCAGCCGCCGCGCTATCCCTCCTTCGGCCATAATGGCGCCCGCCAGAATAAAGAACGGAATCGCCAATAATGAGAATTTATTTACGCCGCTGGTAATTTGAATCATGACCGCTTCCAGAGGTAAATCAATCCAAAATGCACCAGCAATCGCACTTAAGCCGACGGCATAAGCCACCGGCACGCCGATAGCCAACAAAATTGCCAGGGTAAAAACTAAAATAAATGCATCCATAAGGCAAAGTTCCCCAAATTATGAGTTGCCAATCATGACTACCGGGCGGTGGGTCTGTGAGCCGAAGAACAGGCGCTCGATAATAAACAGTAGGGTAATAGCGGAGCCGATAGGCAGCGGAATATAGGTCTGCCCGGCCGTCAGTAATGGGAATTCAGCCACCGGTTGTGACCAAAGTTCGCTGCACAAAATATAGCTGTAAACCAGAATAAACAGGCTTATCAAGATCATCAGCAAATCCACCAATATCAGGCAGATTTTTTTTCCCATTTCTGAGAGCCTGTCGGTGACCATACTGACGGCTATATGTGAGCCAGAACGGTAACTGGCGGCAGCGCCAACAAAGGTAAATGTCACCATGCATAAAATAGCCACGGGTTCTGGCCAGGATAAACCATCATTTTGTACATATCGGGCGAATATCCCCATAGGAATAACCGCAACCATAATAATCAAAGCAATACCAGCTACCCAGATTGACAGGCGATATAAAACATCCATCGTTGATAGATAATAGCGAGCCATAGCGGAGACCTCAGATTACCCTTTACCATTGACGTTGTAGCGGTGTTAGTCGCCTTACTACAACGCCAATGACTCTGGGTATATATCGATGGTATTAAAGTTATTAATACCGCCAAAAGAATATTATTGGACAGCACTTATTTGCTGAATGAGGTCTTGATAATCTTTGCCAAACTCATCACGTACTGGCTGCGTGGCTTGGTAATAGGCGTCATGATTGATTTCATGATATTGCACGCCGCCAGCTTTCATTTTGTCATGAGATTGCTGCACATAGGCTTGCCACAATACACGCTGTTCCGCCTGGGCTTCTTTTGCCAGTTTCAGAATGGTTTGTTGATCTTCGGGAGATAATTTATCCCACTTGGCTTTAGAATACAGGAACAGTTCTGGAATGATAAAATGACCGCTCAAAGTATAATTTTTGACTACCGGCAGATAGTTATGAGCAACAAATGTCGGTTCATTATTTTCAGTACCATCAATAACGCCAGTTTGCATGCCGCTGAACACTTCACTGACACCCATGCTGAGTGAGTTAGCGCCCATGGCTTTCAGTGTGGCTAATGCAATAGGGCTACCTTGCACCCGGATTTTCATGCCTTTCAAATCTTCCGGTTTAATAACCGGTTGCTTGGTTATCAGATTACGGGTACCCGCATCCATCCAACCGAGGAAGACCAATTTTGAGTTTTTATTATTAGTAATTTTATCGCCAATTTCCTGACCTATTTTCCCATCAAGCACTTTATGTAAGTGATCTTCATCGCGGAACATATAGGGCAGAGTAAAGACACTGATCTCCGGTAAAATAGAGGCAACAGGGGTCATCGAAACACGAATAATATCAATTGCTCCCATTTGGGCCTGTTCTATCATTTGTTTTTCATCACCCAAGACCCCGCCTGGGAATGTTTTAATTTCCAACCGCCCGTCGGTCGCCGTTTTTAGTTTGTCACCCATATTTTTAACCGCAACAACATTAGGGTAATCTTTAGGGTGAACATCAGCTGCTTTAATTTGTTGAGCAGCGGCTATTTGGCTAAATAAAATGGCAGAAATAGTCAGACAGAGTGTTGGTAGTGGCTTAGGAAATTTCATTCAGTGGTCTCCAGAAGTCATTAAAACAATAAATAAAAAGGCGATATTCCTCATAGTGGAATAGTTATATAAAGGGCTTTTCCTTTATCCCCAGGGTATTCAACCTAGCTGTTTACATTTGCTTTTAAATTGACCATTGTCACAGAAAAAGAAACGATAGGAACTGCGTTTCAATAATTGTGAAGTTGCATTTCATGATCACATAAACCCTATTAAATGCAGGAGAAAAGAGAGGGTTTCTCGGGTAATAAATGTGACGCAACTTGAAGTGGCTAACGTTTTAGTCCAAATGGCGGGGTTCTGATATTGTGGCAAGCGAGGTTAGCTACTAATATAAAACGCTATAAATCAACATGAATAGGACAACGCGTGACCTCGGTATTTATCCGTAATTTTACCTTTGCTGCACTCCCTGCCGCCGGTTTGAATGACCAACCCCTGTTTCATGGGCTTTTGGCTAAATGTGATTTTGATGTGAATGAATATCGGGATGAGCTATTTGCCGTGTATGGCATCGCGTTTCCTGGCAGTTTACAAAAAGCCGTTGCAAAACGGCGTGCTGAATATCTGGCAGGGCGCTTTGTTGCCAGACAGGTATTGAATATGCTGGAGGCTCGCGATTATCCATTGGCAAATGGTATCGACCGCGCGCCACTGTGGCCGACCGGTTTGATTGGTAGCATCAGCCATAATAACCAACGTGCTTTGTGCACTGCACAGATAATCACACCCGCCGGAGAGCCTATTGAAGCCAGTTCCCGTCGGCATGGTATTGGTCTGGATATCGAAAGTTTAATTGCTGTTGAAAGAGCCGCTAACTTATGGCCGGGTATTCTCAGTGAAGAGGAGCATCATTGTTTCCAGGATGGGCTATTACCTTTTAACCATTTGCTGACATTGGCTTTTTCCGCGAAAGAGAGTTTATTTAAAGCCGTCTATCCGCAGCTTGGGCGTTATTTTGATTTTCTCGAAGCGAAGCTATTGAGTTATTCATTAGACACCGGGCGTTTTGAATTACAGTTGTTGCGAGAATTAAGTGAAGATTTTCCTTCGGGCCGTTGTTTTACCGGATGTTTCACATTAAATGACAGTGATGTACAGACCTTTATTGCTTATTAATCATGGTATTATTACTCTTGTCATTATTTTTAATGTTTTTAAGTTGGAAAGTTCAATGAGAATAGACTAGATATTTAGCTATCTGAAATATTTATTGATAGGAAATCATGAAATATATCGTCTTATTTATTTTCATCTTATGCGTAGTCTATGTGCACTTTCGCGGAAAGGTTCGTTATAAGTTCTGGCGTCAACTCTCAGACCATTCGACATTTGTCTCACCAATCAATGTCTTTATGTATTTATTCTCGCGCGTTCCTGGCACGCCTTATTTAAAACAAGACTTGTTCCCTGAACTTGGCGTACTGCGAGATAACTGGTTAAAAATCAGGGAAGAAGGTAAGGCATTAATGGAAGTCCAGCAAATCAAAGCATCGGATAAATATAATGATGCCGGTTTTAATTCTTTCTTTAAAACGGGGTGGAAGCGTTTTTATTTGAAATGGTATGAAGATAGCCATCCATCAGCAATGACATTGTGCCCCCACACCACCACCTTATTGAAAGGGCTGCCATCGGTGAAAGCGGCGATGTTTGCTGAGTTACCGGACGGCAGCCGTTTGCCTCGCCACCGAGATCCTTATGCGGGTTCCTTACGTTATCATCTTGGTTTAATCACTCCGAATGATGACCGCTGTTTTATTGATGTTGATGGTACAACCTACAGTTGGCGTGATGGCGAGGGTGTACTGTTTGATGAAACTTATATTCATTATGCTGAAAATCAGAGTGGGCAGGATCGGCTGATTCTCTTTTGTGATATTGAACGCCCGATGCGTTATCGTTGGGCGCAATGGGTTAACCATTGGTTGGGGCGCAATTTGATGAGTGCCGCCACTGCCCCCAATGAAGAAGGGGATAGGACTGGTGGGGTTAACCGTGCTTTCAAATATATCTATGCGGTACGTAAGGTAGGTAAGCGCCTGAAAGCCTGGAATCGCAGAATTTATTATTTGATCAAATGGCTATTATTTGGTGGCATTGCCGCATTGATTTTTTATGCGTTGTAGCTCCAGGTAAGTAAAAAAGTGATCAAATAGCAAAAAGCCCGCATATCTTTCTTTAAGCGGGCTTTATCATTAACATCCGATAGCTCCCACTTTTAGTCCTCCAATCGTGTTATTTGACCCAGGTTTAGGCCAAATTGCACGGCAAAATCTCAGCAATGAGCCGTTAAACTTCAAATGCAAATTTTTATTCCATAAAAAATTATTTTTGAAATAAAATGGTTAGCTGGGTCACAAAAGAACCAACTTTCTTTACTACTCCTTCACTAAAAACCTACCCGTTTTGTCATCTACTTATCATTTTTTTTCATTTAATATCAAATGGATATTTTTTATCGGTGCTGTTGAATAGAGTGTTAGTCCTGTTTTTACTCACCTCAAGTTAGAATTTAAGTATCATATTGTGATCGATATAGAATTTTAATTTCAATATGAATGATATGTTATGTCACAGTTAAGTTATTCAGGTGTTGCTGTGAGTTGTCAGGTGGACAGGCAAGAAATCGAAAATGTAAAAGGGGCGTGCTAAATAGAAAAATACATCATAAGTAATATAACGTCACACTCTGTAAGAAAGTTTATTTGGCTTCAATAACTGCATTTATCTAATTAATAAATCAGAGTGTCAAAAAGTTTTTTCACTTTCTCTTTTGAAAGTGCGGAGACGTTTTTTTTAAAAACCTTTTTGGCATTAAATGGATACTCAAATAAAAGGTAAGGATATGTCGTTAATGATGAATCTCAACGCACAACAGAGAAAACGATTACATCAAATAACATTAGTCGCTACCTTTGGTGGCTTGCTTTTTGGTTACGACACGGGTGTTATTAATGGTGCATTTTCGTCATTGAAAGAAAACATGGCGCTGACACCGACAACAGTCGGCCTGGTAATGAGTGTACTTTTGGTCGGTGCCGCTATTGGTAGTATCTTGGGCGGAAAACTGGCTGACTTCTTTGGCCGAAGAAAATATTTACTCTATCTCTCCTTTGTTTTCTTCATTGGTGCACTATTATGTGCATTGTCCCCTAATATTACCTGCCTGTTAATTGCCCGATTTTTGCTCGGTTACGCAGTCGGTGGTGCATCGGTTACTGCGCCCACATTTATATCCGAAGTTGCACCAACAGAAATGCGGGGCAAATTGACGGGATTAAATGAAGTAGCAATTGTGTTTGGTCAATTAGCGGCATTTGCTGTGAATGCGGTGATTGGTATTGTTTGGGGACATCTTCCTGAAGTCTGGCGCTATATGTTATTGGTTCAGACTATCCCCGCGATTTGTTTATTGGTTGGAATGTGGCGTTCGCCAGAAAGTCCTCGCTGGCTGGTCAGTAAAAATCGCCGTGAAGAAGCATTAGCCATATTAAAACAGATTCGCCCCGAACAGCGTGCGATTAAAGAATTTGAAGATATCGTCACGTTGATTGATGTTGAAAAAGAAAAGCACTTATATGCAAAGAAAGATTGGGCTATTATTTTTCATACACCGTGGATCTTAAAATTAATCTTGGTGGGTATTGTTTGGGCAGCATTGCAGCAAACAACCGGGGTTAATGTGATTATGTATTATGGCACTGAAATACTGAGAACTGCCGGGTTCTCTGAAAGAATGTCATTGATTTGCAACGTGTTAAATGGCGTCTTTTCTGTCGGTGGTATGGTCATTGGGGTGCTTTTCCTGGTTGACCGGTTTAAACGGAAGACATTAATTATTTATGGTTTCGCACTCATGGCAACATTACACCTGATTATCGCCGGTGCAGATTATTATCTGATGGGTGAAATCAAGGCGACTGTCATTTGGTTGCTGGGCGCGTTATTTGTCGGTGTTATGCAAGGGACTATGGGCTTTCTTACCTGGGTGGTATTAGCTGAGCTTTTCCCATTAAAAATTCGTGGATTATCTATGGGGATTTCGGTGTTTTTCATGTGGATCATGAATGCAATAGTTAGTTACTTATTCCCGGTATTACAAGCGAAGTTGGGCCTAGGCCCGGTATTCCTGATTTTTGCACTTATCAACTATCTGGCGATTATCTTTGTGGTCGCAGCCTTGCCAGAAACAGCTAATAAATCATTAGAGCAACTAGAAGAAGAACTGTCTTCCGGTAATTAATAGGTACTGCTTTATATGAGACAAATGAGTCATAGCGCAAAGGGGACAGGTCATGCTAGATAATATTACTGCTGAAAATATCCATTTAGGGTGTCATGCAAAAAATAAGGCTGAAGTTTTATCCATGGTAGGGAAAGAGTTTAAAGCTAAAGGGTATATTAACCAGGATTGTATTGCTTTCCTTAATGAAAGAGAGCAGCAAGTCTCTACGTTTCTGGGCAATGGTATTACCTTACCTCACCTACCAAAATCAGCTACCAATATTATCGTTAAAACAGGTGTTGAGATCTTCCAATTCCCGGATGGTGTTATTTGGGATAGAAGCAATGTAATGTTTATTGCCATTGGCGTTATCGCGAAAGAAAAAGAGCATATCGATGTGCTAAAAGATATTGCCTCGATCTTTAGTGATGAAATTATTGCTAATGCACTTTCGCTGATTTCAAATAAGCAGGATTTTCTACGTATTCTTAATCGAAAATAGCGGTGAGCTTATATCGATAATACTCAAGCCGGAGCAAATTATCAGATAGCCAAAAGCCCGTTTAAGTTTCCTTAAGCGGGCAGCGCCAATTGTAATGCCAAATGGCGTTTATTCTTGTGGGCCATCGCCTGATATGTTCACTTGGCCGGAGGTAATACCATGAATTTCAATGCCCTGGACAAAAGCCTGCCCTGGCGTCACCTCTACTTTCTGTGGCGGTGAGTTTGCTGTCTGACGATAGATAACATAGGTGTTCCCTGAGTCATCCCTGTGTAGCGCTGCGGGAGGCACCGCAATGCCTTGTTCATTGCGATAGAGAACGACCATGAGTTGGGCGCTCATACCTATTCTTACGCGTTGTGCTGGCTGAATTGATGATGAGTCAACATCAATTGTGACATCAAATTTAGCGCCAGCCTGTTGACTATCACCAACATTCCCTTGCATACCAATGGCGGCGATATGTCCCGTTAACTCCAGCCCGGCAAACCCATCACCGGTGATTTGCACCGGCATACCTTCCCGTAATAGATGTAAATCGATCTCTTCTACGCGCGTTAGTATTCTGAATGTATCTTGATTAATAATATCGATCAGCGGGGTGCCTACGTTGACGGGCATTCCGGATTGTATGAGAAGCGGGCGACTATGTTCTGGGATTATGGGGCTGACAATATAACCTGCTACGGGAGCTTTCACTTCCTTGCGGGAAAAAGCGGCCTGTAATGTATCGTATCTGGCCCGCGCATTGGTTAGCTCTATATCTGCTATCTGGCGCTCCAGCCCCTGACTATGCGCAAGTGTTGTCATTAATTCATCTTGCGCCGCAATAAGGTCCTGCTGCTGAACTTCCACTTGCTGAGTGAGTGCGTCAACCTCCATACGAGCAACTATTCCTCGTTTAAATAGGGATTGCGTATCCCGCAAACTGTTCAGGCTATTTTTTAGCGTTTGCTGGGCCGTGCTGACAGCTCGTCGTGCGCGGGAAACCTCTGTGCTATGTGCCCAGTTTTGCAGTTGTTGCGTTTCACGCTGCGCCTTCATAAGTTCAGCCTGAGCCTGACGAAGCTGTATTTCAAGTTGTGACGTATCCAGCGTCAGTAGGATTTGGTTTTTTTCGACGTATTGCCCCTCATGTACGTTGACTTGTTGCAGGACTCCGTCGAAGGGAGCCGTAATAGCGACTTGAGTTGCCGCCTGAATACGGCCAACCAACCCGAGCTGGTTTTCCAGGGGCTGCGGAACGATGTGCAACCAGTGAGTTACCATATGAGGGGCTGATTGACGGGAAGACCAGGCTGATAACCCTGACATGACACTTAGCACCAATATAAACAGCGCTACGCCACATTTATATTTGTGCAGGATTAACTTATTAAAGTAGCGGGTTATCGCAGACATTATTTTTGTTATTCATCGCCAATATGCATTTTATTAACCACGCTGTAATCACAGTGATTATCTGTTGTAACTGACAGCTTATTTGATGTCAGTCGCCCAAGCGGAAGTGTATTTTTTACTGCTTTCAATGCTATTTGCCATCAACATATCCCAGACAGTTTGGCGTTGCTCTTTGCCGTTACCGGATTCGCCGGTGACAAAGTTGAAATCCATTTTAATCAGATATTGCAGTCTGGTCAGATAATCCTCGGGATACTGAGCCTGTTCTATTTTGGGTAATTCTTCATAATGCTGCAAAACTGATTTAAAGAAATTGGTCTGTTTGAATTCGCCCTGAGCCCATTCTATTTTACTCTGAGCGACGGCCATAACCCGCCAACTCTCTTCTTGGTCATAGGATTCTTGCCACGCGGCCCGACGCTCATTAATGGTAAATGAACCGCTGTCATCGTAGGCAATCAAATCTAATTGCTCCCGCGACATACCCTGAAACGGATTGCTCGCGGCACCATTAGTAAAAGCGGTTGCCTGCTTTGCTCGTGCCAGCCGTTCGGGATTATTGGTATCAGGTACTTCTTGATCGTAAGATTTTCGACCGTTGTAATATCCCATTCCGGTTATTTGATTTAGTAAGGAATTCGACTTTGCGGTTAATTCCTGTCGAGACATTTTCGCATCGCGTTCTTCCGCACGCAAAGCTGCATCGCTTAATTGCTGCGCTAAAGAGGACAAGTTACTATTGGTGGCTGAGCCAGTAGAATTAGGCAGGTCTTCCGCCTGAAGGTTTCCACTATTATTTTTAGTATCGCTATTTTTATTTGCATACTGGGTATTGGGTACGGAAGAAAAAACGTTAATTTTAATCACTCTGACCTCCTGGCAGTTAAGCAGAACATGAATTAAACAGAACATAAGTTAAACCGAACACTGATAATTTGAATATCGCAACGATAAATAATAAAGCAGGCACCCATAGAGATGCCTGCTCATTGTTATCTCATGGTAATCTGTACATCTGAATCATAAGTAGTTGGATTAGCATAAGTTACGGTCAGATTACATCTTGCCCCATTGGTAGGGGTGGAGCTTTTAGTCCATTGTGGGACTTTATTCCCCATGACATATTTCACGGTATATTGCATATCGAACTGGCAAATTTTAGTCCCTATTTTGTAGCGAACATGCATTGCGCCAACATCAGCGACAGGGTTAGATATTGTGTAAGTATTTGAACTACCGCCTGGAACTGATGCCTGCGGTTTAGGGGTCGAGTTAGCCTGGGACATTATCTCTGCTGTTGTTGTTGGTGAAAATACGGCATCCGGCGCCGTCGCTGCACCCAGATTTTTAAACGTGACATTAAATTTCGGACCGGCATGAGCGGCCGCGGAAATTAAGGCAGTCGAGGTGATGACAGCAAACAAAACAGCTTTATTAAATTTCATTTAAAACTCCATTTTAAATTATTTGGCCGCATTGATAATGCCCAGGAAATATCACCGATATGTTGCAGCCAATGACATAAGAATTTCCTGTGTGAAAGAATATCGGTAGGTCAGGCAATAACTTTATATTTTTCTAACTAAGGAAAGATGTTTTTTTTAAGTTAAATCATCCTAAAGTGAAATTTATAAACCAATGGCGTATTAATTAATAATCGATATGAAATAATATTAAATGATATTATTAGACATATTAGTCATCTAAAGAAATATCCCAGCTTTCTAATGTGGTACCCAAGGTTTGGTCTAGCTCGGCTTGGGCGTTGAGATAGCTAATTTGCGCATTGAGTCTGGCGTTTTCGGCGTTGCGGAGATCGTTTTCAAAGCTGAGCACCTGAAAGTTACTTGAGCGCCCAACGCTGAGTTTCTCTCGCTCAATGTCCAATTTTCGTTTCGAGAGGTCTCGCGCCCGCTGAGCTATTTCGAACTGCCGCCAGCGTACGCCAATATCCCGGACGGCATTGATAACCTCGCGTTCCAACTGCTGTTGTGCCTGCGCGAGCAGTATGTCCTGATTACGCAAGTTAACCTGCATTTGCACTTCCGCCTGACGAGCCGCCAGATCGTTGATGGGGATTTCTACCTGTACTCCGACATAGTTTTCCCAGTTGCGAGATGAGCCGGTTTGCGCATTACGCGCTTGCATCTGATTTGCTCCGCCAACCAGTGATACATCCCACAGACGGCCATTTTGAGCAACCGTCAGGTTAATATCGGCTTGCTCTCGGGCAATAATTTGAGACAAATAGGCCGGTTGTAGCGCTAGCGCCTGCGCCATAGCTTGGGCGGGTTTAATCTCAATACGCTGGGCTTGAATTTTCTCTGTCGCCACAATTGGCGTGTTTAAATCCAGTGCCAACTGTTGCAATAAGGCAAGGCGTGCGGTATCTACCTGGTTCTTCGCTTCTTCATACGACAGTTCCTGTGTGGCGACATCAGCCTCGGTTTGGACAATTTCATATTCAGCCATCCGACCTGCATCAATCATGGCGCGATTGACCTCAACCAGTTTTCTCGATCGCTCAAGAGCATCATAGGCAATTTGCAATTGTTCCTGCGCTTTGAGCAATTCGCGATACCCTGAGATAATTTGAGTAATGCTTTGTGAGACGGTTGACTTAAGTGCCAACAGATTCAGCTGTTCGGTCAAACGAGCCAGACGCACCGGTGCCGAGGCAACTTCGTGTCCAGCCCCACGTAACAAAGGCTGAATGACGGCAATGTTGGCACCATCATTATTTGATTGTCCGGCGGCGTTTGCTTTGGTTTGACGGTAGGTCCAACCCAAACTGACCCTTGTGCCATAGGGTGTCAGTAATGTTGTGGTGGGGGCTATATTTCTTTGTTGATAATTATCTGATTGATTGCGGTTGGACAAATAACTACCACTCACCACCATTTTAGGCGTAAAGCTGTCCTCAGCTACCCGCAAGTCGAATTTTTGTCCAATACGCTCAAGATAGGCACTGCGAATGGTACGGTTATCGCGCAATCCAAAATAAATGGCATCACTGAGTGTTAAATTGATAGGCTCAGAATCGGTAGGCACATTTTTAAGTGTTACCGAAGGTGCTCCGGGCCTTGAGGCAAAGGCTGGGCTTAGCGATGTCTGCGCGCCACCCGCCCGAGAAGCGAGCATCAGGGTGGCCAGTAACATTAGATTTACGCCGTAATTATTCATCCCGCAGCGCCTTTGCCGGTTGCAGCCGTGATGCTGTCAGCGCCGGATATATGCCAAAAAATAGCCCGGTTAGCACCGAACTGACTATGCCTAACGGCAATGATAGCGGAGAAAGCGAAAATGCAGCCCATCCAGAAAAGTAGACAAACAACCAGGCGGCACCGGTGCCACATAGCGCGCCGATCGCCGCACCGGCTAACGTCAGGGTGATGCTTTCAAAAAGAAATAGGTTAGCGATATCACTGGCGCGTGCGCCGAGTGACATGCGCACACCAATTTCTCGCTTGCGCTGTGAGACATTCATTAACATCACGTTCATCACCCCAACGCCTCCCACGAGCAGTGATATGCCGCCAAGCCCTGCCAGCAACCCCGCAAACATACGTGACTGTTGCGCCATACCTGCCAGCAATTGTTGAGGAATATGAGTCGCGATATCCCTATCGGGTAGTAGAGCAGCAAGATATTGCTGTAACTCTGAAGCAATGTGTTGTTGGTCATCGCCACCACGGGTTCGCGCCAGCAATATTGTGGGCAGAGAAGAGGGGGTTACGCGATGCATCCCGGCAATGGGGATTAAAATACTGTCATCGATAGATATCGGAATCATTGGGTTTGTCCCCCAGGGATGCAAAATACCGATAACCTGATATAGATATCCTTCTAGTTGTAGCTGAGCGCCGGGGAAAATTTGAATATCGTTGGCTGCCATTTCAGCAACGACATTCGCACCGAGCACCACATAGGTATTTTGATCATCATAACGGCTTAAAAATCGGCCTTGCGCGATCTGTAAATCCAGCACCTGAGCTAATTGTGCATTGACGCCTGCCACCATTAAATTTACCGAACGCCCATGAGTTCTCACTTCAGACGATGCTACGGTGAGAGCAGAGACTGACTGTATTTCTGGTAATGCTTTTCGCAGCAGAGATTCATTCAGGGCTGATGATTGATAGCTCAGCGGCTTAGCCGTAGGTGGTAGCTCAATATTAGCGACCAGCAGATCGCTGCCCATTCCTTTAAATACACTCATGGCCTGTACTTCGGCGTTATGACCAATATTAATCAGAGCCACCACAGCGGCGCATCCGACAGCTATCCCTAATAGAGCCAGAAGTGCGCGTCGCCCAAGCAATCGCAGGCTATCAAGAGATTCAATGAGCAGTTGAAGAAGAGTGGGCCCATAACGTGGGATATCACTCATGTGACGCCTCATAAACCTGACCATCTTTGACCTGTAAGCAGCGCTGCATTCTCGCGGCGATGCCCACATCATGCGTCACAATAACCAGCGTCACTGCATGCTCTCGATTGAGAGTTAGCAATAAATCGATGATCTCCTGTGCGGTCTGGCTGTCTAGATTACCGGTAGGTTCGTCGGCCAATAGCAGAGAAGGTTCACCGACCAAGGCTCGAGCAATGGCAACACGCTGGCGTTGACCACCAGATAAATCCGCCGGGTGATAGAGCAGGCGGTCACCTAGCCCCACTTGGTTCAATTGCTTTTGGGCCAATTGTCGGGCCATTTGTCGTGAAACACCGCGATAAATCAGCGGTAGCGCTACATTATCCAGTGCATCCAGTCGAGGTAGTAGATTGAAACTTTGAAAGATAAATCCGATGGTTCGGTTACGTGCCATCGCGCGTTGGTTGGCGCTGGCCGCAAACATGTCCTGCCCGTTCAGCAGATAGTGACCAGAGGTTGGTTGATCCAGCAAGCCAAGAATAGTGAGTAGGGTACTTTTACCCGAACCCGATACTCCTACGATGGCGCAATTTTGGCCTTGGGGAATGGAGAACGAGACATTATGCAAAACGGGATGTACGGTTTTTCCTGAGTAGAAGGTGCAGGATATATCTTGTAGACAAATTAAGTCTGTCACTGATGCTTCAATCATCTGCCATCCCTTTCGCTTTTATGCTTTCGACCAATTCCTTGCTGGCCTAATCAGACTGCATGGCCCGGTAAAAAGCCATGCAAGGTGCATCAAATTGATAACCCAAAGTCCCCCGGTTAATTAACGGCTGTAACCGGCTAAAACTTCAGTTTTTTCTGTAATGACTCATTATTGATATTGGGTGAGGGTAGGGAACTCTGGGATGGGTTGAATAGAGGGGGCTGGTGGGGCTTATCTAAATTTGGCTTTCTGGCTGGGTACAGCCTCAAAAATAACAGGTATAATCCCACAAATTATTCAACTGACTTAGAAACGAAGATGACAAAACTTACCTTACAAGAGCAAATGCTAAAAGCTGGATTAGTGAGCAGCAAGAAAATGGCTAAAGTCCAACGAACAGCTAAAAAGTCACGAGTTCAGGCTCGTGAGGCGAGAGAAGCGGTGGAAGAAAATAAAAAAGCACAACTTGAGCGTGATAAACAGCTAAGTGAACAACAAAAACAAGCTGCTTTATCTAAAGAGTATAAAGCTCAGGTGAAGCAGCTTATTGAAATGAACAGAATCAACCTTTCAAAAGGCGATATTGGTTTTAACTTCACAGATAATAATTTAATTAAAAAAATAGTTGTGGATAAGATGACGCAAGCTCAGTTGATTAGCGGTCGTCTCGCTATTGCTCGAGTTGTTGCGGATAACAATGGCGAAAGTGAATACGCTATTATCCCCGCGAGTGTCGCCGATAAAATTGCGCAGCGAGATGCGAACAGTATTGTCTTAAATAGTGCTCTAAGTCAGGAAGAGCAAGATGAAGAAGATCCGTATGCTGATTTTAAAGTGCCCGATGATTTGATGTGGTAATTAGCCGTTCTCAGAACGGGCTGGCATGACTGATTTTGATCCATTCCTCGCTAATGGGATGAACAAAATGTAACTCACTGGCGTGCAGCATCAGTCGTGGTGTCTGCTCGGTTCCCGGCAGCAAGCGGCCGCCATACAGGTCACAGCCCCAAATCGGGTGGCCCAACTGCTGGCAGTGGATGCGCAGTTGATGGGTACGCCCGGTTTCTGGGATGAGCTGTACCCGCGTCAATGGTAGTAACCTTCCGTCTTCCAACTCATGATAAAAACGTTCAACGACCCGATAGCCGGAGCGAGCGGGCTTGCCGTGAGTTGCGCAAATCGATATCAGTGGGAACAGCGCCGGATCTTTGGCAATTGCTGCGTCTATCACCCCTTCGTTGTCATCCAGATGCCCGCAAAGCAAAGCGCTGTACACTTTGGTCACTGTGCGCTGGCTGAACTGTTGGCAGAGTGCGGCATTGATAGCCTTATTGCGCGCAATGACCATCAGCCCGGAAGTACCGAAATCGAGGCGGTGGACCAGGGTGCAGCCGGGGAATATCTGAACCAGCCGATGATGCACCGAATCGAGATTTTGCGGATTTTTCCCCGAGAGGCTGAGTAACCCAGTGGGTTTATTGATAAGCACCAGGTGATCGTCCTGATAGAGCGTCTCTATCTCGTCATGGCACAGCGGGGCAATAAAAGTATCGACGATCTTAGACATTATGTAAGTACACCCGTTTAGTTCCACGCATTTTTGAGACTTCCACATTTTCAACCATCAGGTGCTGGCCTTCTGATATCAGGTTATGAGTAAAGCAAAAAGCCCGCTTAAGTTTCCTTAAGCGGGCTTCTCTAATTTGGCTCCTCTGACTGGACTCGAACCAGTGACATACGGATTAACAGTCCGCCGTTCTACCGACTGAACTACAGAGGAATCGTGTGAACGGGGCGCATGATATCTAGCATACCCGATACTGTCAACGCTAAATTAGTACATTTGGGTCGACTGCTCAGCATCTGAGCAAAGAAGGTGTTTATTGCGGTTAAATAAAGCTAACCTGGTGTTTTTATTCTTCCTCGCATTTTGTATTCCCTAAAGTGACGAGCGGATAACTAACCCATTGGAGATGAACTTTCAATATTTTGGCTCTCGTTTTCCCAGCGTTTTAGTCTGGCCAGCGGATCCTGGCGATAGAAAGTACAGAAATGCCGATACACCGCCGGGAAACGGTTTTCTAATAGCTCAGGTGCGCTGAAAAAATATTCAGATAACACAGCAAAACATTCTGCGGGATCACTGGCGGCGTAGGCATCCATACTGGCAGCGTCAACTCCCACCATATCTATCTCATCTTGAATGTTGTCCATCGCCTGGTGTAAGTCATATTCCCATGCTGCAACATCACGCATAGCGATAGGTGGCACGCCGTTTGAGTGCCCGCCGTTGCGCATATCCAACTTATGAGCTGCTTCATGGATAACCAGATTAAAGCCTGATAAATCGAATGAGTCTTGAATATCTTGCCAGTTCAGAACAATAGGCCCTTGCTCCCAGCTTTGGCCGGACTGCACGGTTTGCCCAGAATGAACCAGGCCTGCATCATCTTGCCAGTCGTCGTCAACCACAAAAGGGGAGGGATAAATCAGCACTTCATGAAAGCCATCTAGCCATTTCGCTCCCAGTTCCATAACTGGCAGGGCGAATAGCAGTGTCAGACGGGCCTGCATCAGCGGTGTTAATACTAACCCTTGTAGTGGCACCAGGCGCTTTTGCTGCAACAGGTGACTTGCGACAGAAACCAGCCGCTGTTTTTCCTCCTCATTTAAAGGTGCCAATAGGGGGATATTCAGCGCTTCACGCCACTGTGCAAGCATCTCCGCTTGCGGTTGGTTTGCTTTCCACAGCCACTTAATCATCAGGTTGCTCACAAAGTGATAATTCGAACGTCTAAAGCAGGGAAGTGTTGTTGTAAACATGCCGCAAAAGTGGGCATGAACGCAACCGTTTCATGGAGAGATACCCGAGCACTTGAAAGGGCCGCCTCGAAAACCAGTGAGAAGCTCATCTTGCGGAGGAGTAAAATTTCTCACGCTCTTTCATTATTCAAGCACTTATAGAAAAAAAATTCAGCGATCCTTATCACAGTAAGTGGGTGAAATCAGGCGATATATCTTCGTCAAACGTCAAGCTACAACTGTGTTAGCGGCTTTACTGCGACTCGAATAAGTGGCCTGATACACACTATAACCTTCAGCTCGCTGCGACCACTGTGGGCTATTTAAATATTTCTGGTTAATCGATTGTAAAATACAATCCCGCTTTTTAACTTTCCTTTATCACTTTTGTTATTTCGCTTTATCTGACTGCATTGCTAGCTTCTAGGTGCTTTACCAGGGGATTGCACAAAGAAAAGTGGCAAATAACAAGCAGTGAATAAAAGGATAATAACAAGATGACAAAGAAGAAAACGCTGAATACCGCGATAGCTGCCGGTCTTTCTGGGCTGGTTTTATTGGCGGGTAGTGTCCAGGCACAAGCTGAAGCACTCTCCCTGCAAGGGAAAACAATCGGTGTGGCGGTGGTTGGCACACAACACTTTTGGGATCGCGAAGCCTTTAAAGGGGCATCCAGTGAGGTTGAAAAACTGGGTGGGAAAGTGGTGGCGGTAGATGGTGGGCGTGATAACCAAGTGCATGCCGATAACCATGATATTTTGCTGGCGCGTAAAGTCGATGCGGTTATCAGTATTTTGGGTGACAGCGCAGTAGAGCCTAAATTTAAAGCATTACAGGCAGCAGGTATCCCGATATTCACTGTCGACCATGTGTCACCTTATTCCATCAATAACACCACCTCCGATAATTACACCATCGGCAGCACCATTGGCCGCTATACCGCAGATGCGTTGGGGGGAAAGGGCAATATAGCGGTATTTAATGCTTTCTCTAATTCATTGCGTATTTGTGGTATTCGCTACGATCTGTGGAAATATGTACTGCAGGATTATCCCGGTATTAAAATTATTCAGCCGGAATTGGCGGAGCAATATGCTAACTCGCCGGAAGATGCCCGTAAAAAAACGTTGGAATTATTGAGTCAACATCCGAAAGGTACCTTGGATGCTATCCATGTTGCCTGCTGGGATCAGCCTGCTATTGGTATTGTGCAGGCATTGGAAGAGAGCGGGCGCGCAGGTGATGTCAAAGTGACGGCGATTGATGCCGGGCCAGAAACGCTGGAAATCATGGCAGAAAAGGGCAGCCCTCTGGTTGCCAACGTCGCGCAACAACCTAATCTGATTGGCAAAACTTCTGCGGATAACGTAGCACGCTACTTTGCCGGTGAAAAATTACTGCCACAAACCTTCGTCCCGGTGCTGCCAGTCAACGGGCCAGAAGCGGCGAAGGCAGTCTACAAGCAGCTTGGTTACGGCGATTTGAAATAACACCATGACATATTCTGCTTATTCAGGCACCCACGCTGTGGGTGGCCTTGAAATGAACAATATTAGAAAGTCGTTTCCGGGAACTATGGCACTGGATGGCGCAGTGCTGCGGGTTCTTCCGGGAGAGGTACACGGTCTTATTGGCGAAAATGGCGCTGGCAAATCAACCTTGATCAAAATTCTGGCTGGGGTTTATCAAGCTGATAGCGGAGAAATTATCGTTGATGATAAACGGCTTAACCCCGTTACAGCTAAAACTGTCCACGCCAGTGGTGTCCGCTTTATCCATCAGGAATTGCACTTAATCCCACATTTTACCGTGACTGAATCGGTCTTTATGGGACAAGAATTACGCCACCCGTGGCTGGGGCTGGATAAACGTGCGATGCAGCAAAAAACAGAGCAATTTTTCAGGCAAATTCTGAATACCGAGATTGACAGCAATACCTTAATCAGCGAACTGAGTATTGCTGAACGCAAATTAGTACAAATTGCCCGGGCGCTGATTGATGGTCAGGCGAAATTGGTGGTGTTTGACGAGCCGACGGCCCCGCTGGAAGCCAGTGAAGCACAACGGGTGTTTGCCGCTATTAGTGAATTAAAAGCGCGCGGTATCGCCATTATTTATATCTCACATTACTTGTCGGAAATAACGGCGTTATGCGACCGTGTAACAGTATTTCGTAACGGGAAGGATATCGAAACCTTATCTCCGGTGACTCAACAGGATATTGTGCCATTAATCCGTTTGATGATTGGCCGAGACCTTGATGCGCTGTTTGCCCCGCGACGCGCTAAAACGGCATTAAAACCCCGACTTGAAGTTAACCAACTGCGAGTTAATCGTGCATTTTCTTCTCTGAGTTTTCAGGTTGCTGAAGGTGAAGTCGTCGGGATTGCCGGTCTATTGGGCTCAGGGCGAGACGCGCTCATTGACACCCTTTACGGCCTGCAACGGCCAGGTAGTGGGAACATCACTATCAATGGTAGATCGCAATCAATTCTCTCTCCCGCTGAGGCTATTGCACAGGGCATTGTGCTGGTGCCACGAGATAGGCGCCATCAGGGATTGGTGCTGGAAATGCCAGTGACCGATAACATTAATTTGGCGTCATTATCCGATGTGGCCTTGGCTGGTTGGGAACAACGCGGTAAAGCGGCGGTGCGCGCCGAGGGGTTAGCAAACCGTCTACGTATTCGGCCCAATAATCTTCGCCAGCCGGTTCGCTTCCTCAGCGGCGGTAATCAACAGAAAGTGATTTTAGCCCGTTGGCTGGCAACAGATGCCAATCTGTTTATTTTGGATGAACCAACATTGGGTGTGGATATGGGGGCCAGAGCTGAGATTTATCAATTGGTTGAATCATTGGTGACCAGCGGCAAAAGTGTGTTGGTTTCCTCCAGTGATGCCAGCGAGCTGATCGGATTATGTGACCGAATTTTAGTGATGTTACGCGGTGAGTTGGTGGCAGAAGTCTCAACACAAGACTTAACTCAGGAAGCTTTATTGGCATTAACCACCGGCAGCACGCCCTCTGCGTCGCCACTGTCAGAACAGGAGGCACTGATATGAGCCAACTCAGTCACGGGCAGGTAAAAAATAAGCCTTTTGTTGGCAAGCGTTTCTTGCCGAATCAACGGCAATTAATTGATAACATACCGATATTACTGTTCGCAGCTTTATTACTCTTTCTCTGTGTACAGGCACCTTATTTTCTCGGATGGCAAAATATCACCACTATTCTGCGCCAGACGGTGCCACTGGCTATCCTCTGTTTCGGTTTAGTTTGTGTGGTGACCGGCGGTGGAGATGATGTTGTTTCGGGTGGTATCGATATTTCGCTGCCGGCGACTGCTGTTTTGGCTGCGGCCATCATCAGTGATGGGCTGACCAATCAAGGTGCGAGTTATTTGACCATCGCTATCTGGGCGGTGGGTGCCTCATTACTGGCGGGCGCAGTCAATGCCGTGTTGGTGGTCTGGGTCAGATTGCCGCCATTACTGGCGACATTGGCCAGCTCCGTCGCCTTTATCGGCATAGCTAACCTAATAACTCAGCAACGACGCATAAGTGTGACCGATAGCGCGATGGTGGCTTTTCGCGATAATCGTTACTGGCAATTGCCGGTTGCTGTTTGGTTTATGTTGCTCATATTTGCCGTATTGCTCTTTGTTCTCTACCGAACTCGCTGGGGGTTACATTTACAGGCGAGTGGTGGCAATCGCGAAGCCGCAGAAATGTCGGGTTTACCGGTTAAACGGCTGGTGGTGCAATCATATATGCTGGCCGCGCTCACCGCCGTGTTGGCCGCATTAGCGCTGGTAGCTCGGGGATCTGGAAGCTCGCCAGGGACTGAAGAGTCATTATTGCTAGAAATGGTTCTTGCTACTTTTATCGGCTCTGCATTTTCACGTCGGCGGGTCGTGACGATTGGCGGCGCATTGCTCGGCGCTTTGCTAGTGAATGCGTTATCGAATGGGTTGGCGTTATTGCGCGTCGACATTTTCTGGGTTGGGGCGATAAAAGGTGCGCTGATATTACTGGTGCTGGCGACCTCGGCATTGAAGTCTGGCGGGCGTTACTGATGAAAAATGTGAACATTCAATACCGTCAACGGGCCTTGCCTGCTCTGAAGTACTTACTCATTCAGTATGGGTTTGTTTTAATATTAGCCGCCTTTTTTATTTTTTTCTCATTGAAAACACAGGCCTTTTTCTCGACTGGTAATCTGCAAAATCTATTACAAGGGAATGCCATCCTACTGATTGTGGCGCTGGCGATGACCTTGGTAGTGACGGCTGGCGGGATAGATCTGTCGGTCGGGGTGGCACTGGATTTTGGTGCAGCTTTTGCGCTTATCGCCCTCAAGCAATACCAATTATCCTGGCAAGTGGCGATATTGGCCGCTCTGGCGGGAGGAGCATTAATTGGTTTACTGAATGCCTTCTTAATTGTTTGGTGTAACGTTAAACCCTTTCTGGCGACATTAGGGACTTATTTCATCGGCAGCAGTGTGGAGCGGATTTATACTGATGGCGGTGGGCCGATCGCTTTCCGGCGTATGGCGCAGGAATATCACAATCTGGCGGTGGGGTCATGGGCCAATATTCCCTTACCGGTGATTTTTGCCGGGGTGCTGTTTCTGCTCTATTTTATCTTTTTTGAACGCACCATCTTTGGTAAGCGCATTCATGCACTGGGGCTGAACAGTCAGGCGGCAAATGCAGCTGGTATTCGGGTAAAACGCTATTTGTTCTGGACATTAATTATTACCTCCGTGACCTGTGCATTAGGCGGGGTGATCTTATCCGCAAACTTGCGCCAGTTTACGCCCCTTGCGGGTCAGGCCTATTTGCTGGACGCCATTGCCGCCGTATTTATTGGTACCGCTTTCCATGCTCAGGGGCGGCCGAATGTCCCAGGCACCCTCGTTGGCGTGTTATTTCTTGGTATGGTTGCCAATGGTTTAAATCTATTAGGCCTTGATTTTATTGTTAAAGATGCATTGACTGGCCTTATTTTGATTGGTGCGTTGGCACTGTCATTTATCCAGCGCAATCTTAAACGCTCCCAACGTGCAGTAGCATACGAATAAGGAAATGCAGTGAGTAAATTTGATGCGGTGTTTGTTGGCCTGACCATTTTAGATATTGCCGGGCGTCCGGTCACCGGTATTCCTGAAAAGGGCGGGGTGCATTTTATCGATCAAATTCGTCTTAACCCTGCTGGGACTGCCAGTGGTGCGGCGATGAATGCCGCAAAGTTGGGTATTCATACCGCGACTTCTGCTTGTCTGGGAGAGGATGAGAAAGCCGATTTTATTCTGAGTGTTTATCACAAGTTGGGTATTGATAGCTCGCTTATCCAGCGCACCACGCAAGCAGAAACCTCAGCCACAATTTTGACTATTCGACCCGATGGTGAGCGCCCCGCATTGCATTGTCGAGGGGCATCTGACCATTGGTATGTCGACGATATTGATTTTGATAGGGTATGCGATACCCGATTTTTGCACCACGGCGGCAGCGGGTTACTGGCTGCGATGGACAAAGGCCAAAGCGCGCGGCTTTTGCATCATGCAAAAAGCAAAGGCGTGGTCACCAGTTTTGATCTCATCGCGCCCAACTCACAAACGCTATCATTATTAAAACCCATGCTCGCTGCTATTGATTATTTTATGCCAGCATTAGAAGAGGCTGCTTTTATCTCTGGCCTGGATAATCCGCAGGATATTGGGCAGTTCTTCCTCGATTTAGGCGTGGGTACCTGTATCTTTAAAGCCGGGTCGCAAGGGTCTTATGTGATAAGTTCGCACCATAATTTCCGTGTGCCTGCCTATCAGGTGGCAGTTTCAGATACTACCGGTTGTGGTGACAGTTACTGCGGTGGATTTATTGCCGGATTAGCTAATGGCTGGTCACTGGAACAGGCTTGTGAACTCGGTTCGGCAGTCGCGGGATTAGTGGCAACCGGTTTAGGATCGGATGCCGGAGTGGTTAATTGGGCGCATACGCTTGATTTTATGGCACATACCCCCAGATTGAACTGAAAAGCACTCCTCAATATAGTCGGCTCAGTTATAGCGATATAATAAAGGCTCATTGCGTAGAAAACGTTCAATATCCTGTGCAATCATGGCGCTATGTTTAACCAGCGTCTCATGTGTAGCACCTGCAATATGTGGGGTGATAACCACATTATCAAACTCATGAATAAAAGGATGATTGGCGTGGATCGGCTCATGGGCATAGACGTCTAACGCCGCACCAGCCAGTTGTTTGCGCCGCAAGGTATCAACTAAGTGTTGCTCAACTACCACTGCCGCGCGTGAAGTATTGATAAAATAAGCCTCTGGTTTCATTAATGAAAACAAGTGCGCATCAATTAATCCTTCTGTTTGTGGGGTGACTTTCACATGTAGAGTGACAAAGTCAGACTGACTGAAGAGCAGCTCCAATGTAGTTTTGTGGATGCCTGGTTCGTCCAATTCGACCTCTGAAACATAAGGGTCGGCTACCAACAGCCGCATGCCGAAAGCTCGCGCAATACGTCCAACGCGCTGTCCAATACTGCCATAACCGACAATCCCCAAAGTTTTATTGCGTAATTCCACCCCTTTAAACACTTCATAAGGGCTGTCTTTGGTCACATCCCACACTACATCGGTTTTAAGCCCAGCATTGCCTGGCGTGGTTGCCGTGAATTGTCCCTGCTTCAGAGCGCTATGCGCCTGCGGAATGTGGCGAGCCAGATTCAGCATCAGTGCAATCGTTAATTCTGCCGCCGCATCAGAATTGCGCCCCGGAGTATAAATAACCGGAATTCCCCGCTCTGTTGCCGCATTCACATCAATATTGACCGGATTGGCACGAGTGCAGGCAATGAGCTTCAGTTGCGGGCAAGCTTTAATCACCCGGGCAGTAATATCGTCATAACTGGTGACCAGAAAATCAGCATCGTGGCCGAGTGCAATCAACCGTTCCTCACTCAGTTTGGGTTTCCCTGCCGCCCAACCACTGATAACCAATTCGCCAAGCTGATGGAAATGGTCCAGACTGCCGGCATATTCTGCGGTAAAGAGCGTTTTCATAGATTGTCCTGAGAATGAGGAGGATATTTAGCGCTATTAAGTTGGCTTAAGGCCTGTTCTCTGGCTTGCCAGACGGGCTGTAGCGCCTCGCGTAGCTGACGAAAAACAGGGTAAAGCGCGTCATAGATAGGCATTTGTTGTGGGTCGGGTGTGTAGGTCGTGATGTTATCGAGTGAATCTACCAGAGAAGCCGTTTGTCCGATGGCTTGGGCTGCCAACATGGCGGCCCCGCGGGCACCCAATTCTTTTACTTGCCGGGTGACGACCTCGCGGCCAGTGCAATCAGCAATAATTTGCAACCACAAGCTGGAAGCCGCACCGCCACCAGCCAAGTACAGACGCCCACCCGCAGGATAATCAGCGAGAGAATCCTTAATGGCATACGCCAGACCTTCAAAAACCGCTCGTAACAGGTGGCTGTCAGTGGTGTGTTGACTGATACCGAAAAAACCGGCGCGCGCTGATGGGCTGTAAAATGGTGCCCGTTCGCCATTGATATAGGGCTGATAAAATACTCCACCGCAACCGGCTGGCACGGCCTCAAGTTGGGTGCTGGTTTGCAAGAAATCTTTGCTGTCGGTGAGTTTTGACAGCGCCCAATCAATATTGGGAGTGCCAGATTGCAGAGCAAATAGATTGATATAATGGCCACTTAACGCATGAGGGACAAAGCGGGTTTGCCGATTAATACGTTTGAGATCATTGCAAACAATGCCGGTACAGCAAGTGGTGCCAAGGATGGTATACACATCGCCATGATTCACTGCCCCTATTCCTAGTGCGGTTGCCGATACATCCAGCGCACCGGCACAAACAGGGATACCCACTGCTAATCCGGTAATTTGCGCGACCTGCGTGGTGATGTGGCCTGCAATAGCAGCTGATGGCAACAACGGGGGGAATAATCGGGCAGTATTCGTTATTCCTAGTTGCGACAGAACCTCATTTGATAACTCACCGCGCCGCAAATCGAGTAATGAGGTGCCGGTATCACTGATTTCCAGCCAGGATTCCCCTGTCAGTTGATAGCGAATCCAGTCTTTGGCAAAAAAGAAGTGGTCTGCTTGCGCCAATGTTTCAGGTTCATATTGCTGTAACCAACGGAGGATCATGCTGCTGTTGCACGGCAATAACGGTGTGCCGCTGATGGCGAACAGTTGCTCTTCCAGACCCGGTTGTTGCTTAAAATACTCAACCAATGCGGCGCTACGCGTGTCACTCCACAAGATAGCATTACGCACCGGTCTCCCCTGGCTATCCACTAACCAGACACCTTCACCTTGCCCGGTTATGCCAATAGAACGAATTTTATTTCGCCGTAATAAAGGCGAGTTCATTACTGTTTTCAAGGTGGAAACCACCCCAAGCCAAAGGCTTTGCATATCTTGTTCTGCATAGCCGGAATGGGGCGATAGAGTGAGGTTATCGACCGATGCAACCAGACACTCATTAAAATGGGTGTCAAATAGTACTGATTTTACTTTTGAGGTTCCTACGTCAATTCCGAGATAATAATCCATCGGGTATTACCATTATAAAAGTCATAATGTTCTGAGTATAAAGGGCTGTGCGCTTAGTAAGATACTGATCCAATATGCTTTTTATTGGATAGTAAAGTTGAAAATTAGCTTAGGGTTACGATGAGGGAATTGGCTGAAATAACACACCATCTCAATATTTAACTGTAATGAAAATGGAAAAAGGCATGGTTAATCACAAATATACTGGCTAAAGCAGGTTTTCGATTTTAATCAGTGACCGCTGGAGTACTGTTTTTATATTTCCACGGATAGTACTGGCTATACAATATAAAAATGAGTCTGAGCTGGGGATAGGATGGTTAATTTAATCTATTGATTTAGCATGTATTTATATTTTTATCTAAATTATCCCTTCGAGATATTCTCTGGTTTTTTCTTAATTAAACACAGATTAAAGGATTTTATTCACCTAAATCATGCGATAAAGCGTCGATGCGTAAGACCTTTCCTACACCAAGTCAGCCCTAAGTCTCATATACAAGGAAAGTCTTAAATCGTTTAATAGCAGCATAAATTTTGAGCTCATATTTTGATTTGGATCAACCATATTAAAAATGAATTCAACTCCCAGGCACCAGGCCTATAAAGTTTGGGTATCGCAACGCGATAAACATTATATATCAGGATTATTTAAATGAAAAAGCAACTGGCTAAAATTACTGTACTGTCTTCTTTGATTTTTGGTATTAACGCTGCCAATGCAGAAGCACCTACTGCGGAATTAAAAGTTATCGGTACTTTAACTGTGCCAAGCTGCACCGTGAATGCACCGGATGATGGTGTTTACGACTTTGGTAAATTATCTTCATCTTTGATTAAATCAGGTGCGACCACCACAGCACTGACACCAATCACTAAAAACTGGACAGTAAACTGTGATGCGGAAACTTATCTGAACTTTACACCAGTGGATAACCGCGCAGCATCATCTGCCAACACTGGGGTAGCCACTAGCTTTGGTATGGGTAACGTGAACGGCACCGGCAAAATCGGTTACTACACGGCACAAATCAAGAATGGTACCGTTGATGGTAAAGTATCTAACGTATTTTCTTCTGTGAACTCAACGTTCACCGCCACAACCGTTGCCAACCTGACCACGGGTATGCGTACCGGTTGGTCATCAGCTGCCAACACCCAAAGCGTTGGTAAAGTGTTCACTGCTGATATTACCGTTAGCCCAATTTTGGGTGGTACTACCGTTATGGCTGGCCCAATCACTGAAGATGCAGAAATCGACGGTTCAATGACCATGAACTTTGCATTCGGTATCTAATTACCCGTACATCAGGGTATAAAATAAGGGCAGACTTATATTTCTGCCCTTTATTTTGCCTGAAGCTCTATTTCAGAATAAGTGCTAATAACATTAATGTATCCGAGTGGTTCTCATTTTATGAAAACGTATATTTTCAAATTCACTCTTTTTACTTCAATAATTTTATCTGTGGCAGCACAAGCGGCACCGCCTTCGGCAGAATTAAAAGTTAAGGGTAAATTGGGAGTGCCAAGTTGTACGGTAATCGCCCCAGATGGTGGTATTTACGATTTAGGTAAGATTTCAGCCACGAATGTGAAATCGGGTATCGCCACCACAGCATTACCAACGATGACCAAAACCTGGACTATCAATTGTGATGCTATAACGTATTTAAGCTATACCAGTATTGATAACCGCCTGGCATCCGTCAGTGATACTTCAACCACCCGAAATCATGGGCTAGGTAATATTAATGGTACCGGTAAAATTGGTTTTTATACTGCGACATTAAGTAACTCACGCGTTGATGGAAACAGCACTTCCATGTATTACAGATTGAGTACAGGGGCTGCAACTGCTGGAAGCAGCTTATTTTTAGTTGATAGTTATTATTATGGCTTCTCTAATGCCTCCGCTATCGCCATAGCGGGTAAATCATTTAGTACTGATATTACTATTACACCCACATTGGCGGGGACCACGACGATGAATGGCCCAATTACCGAAGATGCAACTATCGATGGCTCAGTAACAATGAACTTCTCATTTGGTATTTAATGGTTATGAAAAGCCTGATTATAAATTCTGCCATCTTATCTTCTTTTCTATTAAGCGTGACCGCCCATGCGGCAGCACCGACTGCTGAATTGAAGGTTAAAGGGAAGATTGGTCTTCCAACTTGCACTATCAATGCCCCTGATGGCGGTATTTATAATGTCGGTGAAATTTCAGCAAGCCAGGTAAAAAGTGGTACCGCAGTAACAGTATTGCCATCAATCACAAAAACCTGGACGGTCACCTGTGATAGCTTGACGTATCTGAGCTTAACTGCGATAGATAACCGTAAAGCTTCTGTTAGTGATAGCACTATTCATAACTTTGGTTTGGGTTTTGTGAATGGTACTGGGAAACTGGGTTTTTATAAAACGACGATGAGCAATGCTACGGTCGATGGTGTCAGCAGCTTACTGTATTTTATCGATGCGAATAACGTATTGCAGGGGGGGCATACTCTGGAAACATTAACCAATAATTTTCGTTTTGGCTGGTCTGAAAATGCCACCACAGCAAAAGCGGGTAAAGTATTCAGTGCCGATTTTACAGTAATACCGACATTGGCAGGTTCAACTACTATGGGCGGAGCCATCACTGAAAATATTAATATTGATGGTTCTGCCACCATGAATTTTTCTTTTGGTATTTAATTCATAAAAATCCTATACACAAGGTTGTCTTCATTTTTTAATAACCTTGTGTACTCTTTATTGTATAAAACAATATTGCCTCTTAACCCATTTGTTTCCCTTACTTTTTAGGACAACACTGTGTTTGCGCGTTGCGTATCGTTTTCGTTTACAGCATTCCTCTTATCTCTTTTCCCTGTAGCGGCTCTTTCCGCCACAAAAGAGGGTGCAGTGGCGTTTGATATAAAAACACTGGAAGGGTTAGGGTATTCGGCAGAATTAGCGAATTTTTTTAGTCAACAGGATAAATTTTTACCCGGTCAGCATGATGTCGCTATCATTGTTAATGCCAATAAAACCTATCATGTTGCAGCTACCTTCGACAGTGAAGGTCATTTGTGTGTGGATCGTAACTTACTCATTGCATTGAAGTTGCGTCATAAAGACAGTGGTGATAGCTGTGAAAACCTTGAAGCTTTGTGGCCGGGTGTCGTAATAAAGTTATTCCCTGGTCAATTTCGTGTGGAAATGACCTTGCCGCAAGAGGCATTTGATCCCGAAATGGAAAGCAGTGACTACCAAAGTGGCGGCCATGCCTTATTACTGAATTACAATTTGTTCGGCCAGCGGATCGAAACTAATAGCGATAATCTTAATTTATTTCAAGGGCAGTTTCAGCCGGGTATTAATCTGTATAACTGGGTACTGCGTAACCGGGGTTCTTATACCTATAATCAAGGGGTAGGCCACTACGATAATCAGGAAACCTACGCATTACGCGCGGTGGAATCACTGAAATCAGTCATGCAGCTGGGTGAATTTGGTTTAGTCGGTGACACTTATTCGGGCCTGCCGATCGTAGGTACCCAACTATATTCCGATAATGCTCAACTGAATAATACACAGCTGGTGGTGCCCATTGAAGGGATTGCTAATACCAACGCCACTATTGAAATTCGCCAACGTGGACGTGTTATTTACCGGACCGTCGTGCCACCGGGGCCATTCTCGTTGTCCAATATCAGTAATTTTTCCAGTGGCGTGGTTACTGATGTTGATGTGATTGAAGAAGATGGTACCCAGCAGCATTTTACGGTATCAAATTCTCTTGACCCTAATTTTGAACAGCAGGCGACCACATACCAACTGGGGTTGGGCCGTTATCGGGATAGTTTGAATGAAAGTGAAACTAAATCGCCATTATTAGCATCGGGTGAGGTCTCTTTTAGCCCGGTAAATGCATTGCGTGTCACTTCGGCTGGGCTGGTTTCCCCTGATTATCAAAATCTCAGTGTACAAAATCTTTATAGCGGGCTGGAGAGTGCCTGGTTTTCAGCGGCGGCAAGTTACTCTAATACCAAAGATGCCGGGCAGGGGTATCAGCTGACGTTACAAAATCAGGTAGCCATTAATGGCAATTTAAGCGCTTCATTGTCGACATTATATGACTCATCGAGCTATTGGTCGCCGGATAATGCCCTGAGCAGTGGCAATAATCTGAATGAACTGAAGTACGGCAAACTGAAGAACTCGACATCGGCCGCCGTATCCTGGGCGCATCCTCGTTGGGGCGCATTTTCCTACGTTTTGTCTAATAATATGTATTATCAGGCCGCAGACAGTGTTTCCCATACATTTTCTGCGAGCGAACAATTTGGCCGAGTGACTACCACGCTAAGTTTTCAGTCAACTTCGCAGGGGCAAAATTCAGTCTACATTGGCATCAATATGCCATTGGGTAATGGATCCCTCAGCGGGCGGATGCAACGCAACAATGGCAATATGACCTTAGGTAGTACTTACCAAGGCCGTTGGGGTGATAACAAAGGGTATCAGGTCGGTATAACAGGTAGTGATAGTCAGCGGCGTATTAATGGGGCACTGAATATGAACACGGCGTATTCGCAACTGGCTGGTGGGGTTTCTCAGGCCACTAACAATAGCCGGTCAGCTTATGTTTCGGCAAATGGATCAATGGCTTATGCGAATAACACCTTTGCGACGTCTTCATCGGCAATCGGCGATACCTTTGCGGTGATAAATGTGCCTAGCCAATCTGATTTACGTGTTTCTTCGCCTAGTAGCGGAACGTCAATCACCGATTATGCTGGAACCGCCTTATTGCCATCCGTGATGCCTTACACGGCATCAAAAGCACAGATAAGCACCAAAACATTGCCACTGAATATTCGTCTTAACAGCACCAGTGCAGATTTGAAGATGACACGCGGCACAGTGGCAACCCGTAATTTTGAAGCAACCGAGACCCGCCAGTTGCTGCTCAGTATTCGTGATAGTAATGGTGAAATGTTGCCGATAGGCGCTAACGTGCTCGACGAAAAGGGCAACTTCCTGGGAACGATTATTGGTGATGGCAACTTTATGTTGGAAAACAAAGCGATTGGGGCAGCTTTGCGTGTTAAGGCTACCAACCGCAGTGAATGTATTGTGAGTTATGTTGAGCCGGAGAAGTTTGACCCGGATGCATTGTATGAAGTTGCCGACGCTGTATGTCATTGATTTTAAATATTGTCGAGCAAGCAGATACTCAGTAACGATTTTTTAGACATAGGATCTATTATGAAAAATATCATGGTTAATAATGGCAGTGTTGGTGCAATGACTGCATACACTCATCTCATCAAACGTGTTAAATCATTTTTGATGTTTAATTTACTGGTGCTGTTAAGTTGCTGGAGTTTGGCATCCTATGCATCTTTCAAATTAGAAAGCACTACGGTTATTTTAAAAGAAAATGAGGGTCGCACCAGCTTTACTATCGAAAATACATCGGCAAACCCAATATTGCTGGTGACTAAATTGGTCGACTTGGATGGCAAAAATCTGAGTAAGCAAATTTTGATTTCCCCACCGGTAACCCGAATTGATGCCGGGCAAAGCCAGCAAGTTAACTTTGTATTGAAGAAAGGCACCGCATTGGATTCAGAAGTTCTGTTAAAAGCTTCGTTTGAAGGTGTTGAGCAGGTGCCGGGTAATGCGACTGTGATGCCAATACGTCAGGAAATTGGTTTTCTTATCCAGCCAAATTCTGTGCCACAGATTAAAACCCCATGGCAAGAATTGGTTTTATCCACCTCAGGTAATAACTTAATGATTAAAAACCCGAGCAAGCATGTGGTTCGCCTTGGCCCTCAGGTGATTTTAGTCCCAAGTAATGAGGTTGTTCCTTTGGGTAGCCCTTATATTATGCCGGGCCAAACCAAACAATTTGCCATTAAGTCATCACCCACTTCAGTGAAAGTCACACCACTGAGTCGCTATGGCTTTGTACAACCCGAAGTTACTGTACCGGTTACACGTTAATAGCAATGAGTCAGTTAACACAAAAAGCGGCCGATGATGGCCGCTTTTGAATTAATGAGGGAACTGAGAGGGCTAGCTGTCTTTTTTCTTGCCAAAAATTTTCAGTAAGGCACCAACGGCACAACCCATCACCACACCTAAAATCACCCATTCAGTAAATGACATATTCAGACCCTTTTATTCGTTTGGGCTGATTATATAAATTATTCCCTGCTTGTCCATGTCTGCCCGACCCTGAATTAATAACATCCCAGCGCTATAGCTTCGCCAGCATCTCTCGGGTAACCAAGACAATACCGCTTTCAGAACGATAAAAACGGCGAGCATCTTCATCAGCGTTTTCGCCAATGACCATGCCCTCGGGGATAATACTGGCGCGGTCTACGACACAGCGGTGCAACCGACAAGAGCGGCCTACATTGACGTCGGGTAGTAATACACAAGAATCAATATTACAGAACGAATTGATTCGCACTCGGGAAAATAGTACCGAGTTGACTACCACGGAACCGGAGATAAAACAGCCACCGGACACCAAGGTATTCATGGTCATGCCATGACTACCAGAGCGATCCTGAACAAATTTTGCCGGTGGCAATGGCTCCGCATAGGTGCGTATTGGCCAATGTGAATCATACATATCCAGCTCTGGTGTAATAGCTGCCTGATCGAGGTTAGCTTGCCAATAGGCATCTAACGTCCCGACATCACGCCAATAATCAGGGGCGTCGGGCGAGGTGGAAACACAAGATAATGAGAACGGATGTGCCCAAACATGACCCTGTTCGGTGATTTTCGGCAGAATATCTTTGCCAAAGTCATGGCTGCTATTTTCGTCCGCGTGATCGCTTTCAAGCAGACCAAACAGGAACTCTGCGTTAAAGACATAAATCCCCATGCTGGCCAGACT
This sequence comes from Yersinia sp. 22-579, assembly GCF_030433455.1. Lineage (NCBI taxonomy): Bacteria > Pseudomonadati > Pseudomonadota > Gammaproteobacteria > Enterobacterales > Yersiniaceae > Yersinia > Yersinia sp. 22-579. The sequence continues at coordinate 65,290 of NZ_JAUJTZ010000014.1, forward strand.
ACTATTGGGTTTACCAGGCAGAGTAGGAGGATCTTCAGGTTTTTCCCAAAACATTTTCACCTGTAGCTGTTCGGAGACTTCCATCACACCAAAGGCCGTTGCTTCCGTCTTGGGGACTTCAATGCAAGCTACAGTACAAGCCGCACCACTTTCTACGTGATCGAGCAGCATACGTGAGTAATCCATTTTATAGATATGGTCACCTGCCAAAATCACCACATATTCAGCACGATAGCGGCGGATAATATCCAGATTCTGGAAAACAGCATCTGCGGTACCGGTATACCAATGTTCTCGTCCTTGACGTTGTTGTGCCGGCAATAAATCAACAAACTCGTTCATCTCTTCACTGAGAAATGACCAGCCATGTTGGATATGTTGCACCAAGGTATGAGACTGATACTGAGTTATCACACCGATACGGCGAATGCCCGAATTAAGGCAATTTGATAGTGCGAAGTCGATAATGCGGTATTTTCCGCCGAAGTGAACAGCGGGTTTTGCTCGGACAGACGTAAGGTCTTTAAGGCGTGAACCGCGGCCTCCTGCAAGAATCAGGGCTACGGCTTTATTGGGAAGTTGTCTGGCCGACATGACTCTGTCGATATCGCCTGCTTTCCGCATGTCAGACTCCTTATAATTTGTATGTATAGCCGCTGGATGACAGGCTATATCCATCAACCCTATTGCGCTAAATACTGTCCGGTCAGTGACCGGATTGATAGTGCGGGTTTATACCTCCTTTAAGTATTAGTGTCGTTAATAACATAATCGGCTAAATATCGTTCTAACAATGAGAAGCGAATCAAGTTTAGCGCGTTCCAGCTTAAAATTTTTCGTCCTTCTATCCCATTTGACGCGGATGTTTGTTGCTTTTCCGCATTGTGAGGCCAGCGATCGTCGACCATACTCGATAGGGCAAAAATATTCGTAGTTTTAATAAGGATATAAAATTATGTCAGTTGCAAAGAAATATCTGCACTTATCCGCAGTCACTTTGATAATGGGCTGTTTTACAGCAGGCGCTGCCCCGATTGTTACAGCGCCGACCGGCTACACATTAGAGCGTGTGGTTATTTTGAGTCGACATGGTGTTCGCTCCCCGACAAAACAAACCCAGCTAATGAATGATGTCACACCTGATAAATGGCCCCAGTGGCCAGTAAAAGCGGGTTATTTAACACCGCGAGGGGCTGAGTTAGTGACGTTGATGGGGGGGTTTTATGGTGATTATTTCCGTAGCCAAGGGTTGTTGTCTGCGGGGTGTCCGGTCGATGGCTCCGTTTATGCACAGGCAGATGTTGACCAACGAACCCGCTTAACCGGACAGGCATTCTTGGATGGAATCGCACCGGATTGTGGTCTGAAAGTACATTATCAGGCTGATTTGAAAAAAGTTGACCCGCTATTTCATACCGTCGAAGCGGGGGTATGTAAACTGGACTCAGCGAAAACTCATCAGGCTTTTGAGGAGCGATTGGGCGGGCCATTGAGTGATCTGAGCCAGCGCTATGCCAAACCCTTTGCCCAGATGGGCGAGGTACTGAATTTTGCTGCATCGCCTTATTGCAAGTCACTGCAACAAAATGGAAAAACCTGTGATTTTTCCACTTTTATGGCAAATGAAATTAAGGTAAACGAAGAAGGTACTAAAGTTTCTCTGAGTGGGCCATTGGCACTATCGTCGACATTGGGTGAAATTTTCCTGTTACAAAACTCACAAGCTATGTCGGATGTGGCATGGCATCGGCTCAGCGGTGAAGAGAACTGGGTTTCGCTATTGTCGTTACACAATGCGCAATTTGATTTGATGGCCAAAACCCCTTATATCGCTCGCCATAAAGGGACTCCGCTGTTGCAACAAATTGATACGGCATTAGTGCTGCAACGCGATGCCCAAGGGCAAACACTGCCGCTGTCACCGCAAACCAAATTGCTGTTCCTCGGCGGGCATGATACCAATATTGCTAATATCGCTGGGATGTTAGGGGCCAATTGGCAATTACCACAACAACCTGATAATACCCCGCCTGGTGGCGGATTAGTCTTTGAGCTATGGCAGAACCCAGATAATCATCAGCGCTATGTCGCCGTGAAAATGTTCTATCAAACGATGGATCAGCTGCGAAATGCCGAGAAGTTAGATCTGAAAAATAATCCAGCTAAAATTGTTCCAATTACCATTGAAGGTTGTGAGAGCGAGGGTGATAACAAACTTTGCCAACTTGAGACTTTCCAAAAGAAAGTTGCCCAAGTGATAGAGCCAGCTTGCCATATTTAAGCTGAGATTATCGAATGCTCATAAATACCCATCGGGTAAGATAAAAGCCCATCATGTAATAGGATGTTGCACTATGGGCTGTTTAGTATCGGTTATTATCCTGAGATTTAATAATCTCTGGCATTATATAAATAAAAAAACCGGAGCTTTCTGGTAAATATAGAAAACTCCGGCGAAAAAGTGACTAACGCACTGAAAGCAATGTTGCAATTAGCGGAAGTACTACAGTTTAACTACTACAGTTTAAATATGATTAACCGAGTCTGACTAAATCGAAAGGCACATAGCGCTCACCGGTATGTTGTAACTCTACAACCGGCTCCCGCTCTGCCTGTACAGGTGCCAGACCTTCAGCATGAATAGCTTTTGCTACGTCAATTTCCCCAGTTTGTGCGACCATCACACGTTTGCCAGGAATAATTTGGTTTCTGTTTCTGTCATAGACCTTAACCATATTAACCTCCAATAGTTATCTGATAAGGTTCAATAACTGCCGGGCGCAATGTTCACACCTAAGTATTATGGAGTTGGCTTACATTCTGCGAAAAATGATATTTATTTTTTTCTCAGGGATCAAGTCGTATAAACATTTTTTTTGGGAAAATATGCCTACTGAAAATCTACTTCGCCAGCGGATTTTCAGTAGGCACTCGACAACAGAAAGCGGTGCGTTATATCAGTGGCTTCTGCGTTAATGATTCCAGTATTTTTAGCGGGGATTGTTGGGGGTCTTTCATCCCTTTAACGGGCAGAAGGAAAGTTTGCTCTAGCATAAATTGTCCTCCCATCGCTGCATGGGGGGTTTGATCTGAAAAACAGATCCAACTACTACCTGCTGGGAAATCAATAGCTTGTTGCTTGCCATTTTTTTGGTAATCGGCATCTGATTTCATTTTATCATGTAGCTGAAGCATCAGATGATCGTAATGGCTCCTGCGGCGCTTGGTGATCCCAACTTTATGCTGCAACCAACTGCTGAAAGGAGAATAGCTATCGAGTTGCGGCAAATAGCGGCGGGCTAATTGCGTAAAGTCTTCACCTACACGCCACGAACGGGGTTCATTATGAGGGTTGATATTGGTAAAAATACGAATGATTCGCTCACCATAATTAGGCCGCGAAGGGAAAGCATCAACATGCAAGCGGCTATCATCCTTTCGCCACGATGTTTTATCGCGCCAGGCGGTAACGGGGTGCAAGCGTAGGCTATTGGTCGGGCTGCGCAGTGCAGAGGTATACTCCGGTAGTAATTGATTTACCAGACTCAGGCAACTCTGATAATAGCGCTCCAGCAACTGGCGGGTTAACGCTACTTTGCTTTCATCAGTCACACCAGTTAGTGTGCCGTCCAGCGGTTTAAAACTGATATTTTTGCGTTTAGTATCAACCAGCGCGGGGTTAAGCAGTAGTTTTTCCTGTTCATTCAGTTCAAACGCCAGATGGGGTAGAAAAAGTACTTTACCTTGCTCCAGAGCCTCGACGGCACTGGAGCTTTGCACATTATCTTCGTCCCAACGGGTATAGGGGAGCGTAAGAATCGATGAATCTGACGCATTACTTTGATTATTACTCATCAATTATTCGCTTCTATAATTTTATTCAGGTAAAGAATAGCTCGTTATTATAGATAAAATGAGGGGTAGGGTACAGATTTCAGATTTTACTTTCCCTGGGCAACCTTACTAAGGGGGGCAACCGTCGCATGATTGGGGAGGATTTGACGATTGATGTCTGGATTTCGGCATATTCTGACCAGCGGTCAATGATAGTATCCAGTTGTTCCATCGAATGAATATATAAGCGGCTGATGAAACAATCGTCGCCGGTCACTTTGTCACACTCAACACATTCTGGAGTTTCTTGAATCATCTCTTCTGCTACGCGCAGCATTCCGGCTAAGGGTTTGACGCGTACAATAGCTTGCAAATTGTAGCCGAATGCCTGCTGGTCCAAATCGAGTGTGTAGCTGCGAATGATATGACGTTCTTCAAGACGCCGTAGACGTTCGGAAGTACTCGGGGATGAGAGATTTACTTGCTGTGAGAGGTCTTTCAGAGATATCCGTGCATTTTTTGCTAAAATGGCAATCAATTGTTCATCAATCTTGTCCATGCCTATGTGCCTTTTATTATTAAAAACAATAACATTATTATAGGCATCATTTTAATTTGCCAATGATTCTTTCCTGAAAAATATGATGGGTTTGGTCAATAAAAAGTGAGTTTTCTAGTATACCCTGCTGAGGATTCAGCAGGGTCAAATGAAACAGGATGCCTATAATTATTGCCTGATAGCAGAGGTACTGGCCAACGAGGTAGTTTGGTTGAGTTCATTGGTTCTCATCGACTTTTTTTGCAGATAAGCTAAATCATAGACATCATAGAAGTCTATTTCGCCTTTATTGCTAATAATATGTTTAAAGCGAATTTTAAAGTCATCACTGATATTTTTGCTATTTAGTATTTCATCAATTGCTTGCGTCGATAATGCACGGCTGAAGAACCATTCACCGTTATAGCAAACACGTAAGTCGAGGATACCAATATCCTCAAATTTAAACACGGGTTTGATTTCCATCATGAGCACGGCAGACATCAAAACAAAGAAAGCGGTAAAGGCAACCATATAGCCAGTACCAAAGTAAGGGGTTAAGTACATTAAAACTAGAACAAAAAAGTATGATATCAACATTGCAAGGCAAAGATAGGGATGCTTGTAGACAAAATCGCTGTTAAATTTTAACCGACCATCTCTTTTTTCTTTTTGATTTATTCTTGCGATGTCATCGATTAATATTTTCTTAATTATGTCCATAATTATGACCTTGTGATGAATAACTCATATAAGTTAAACCATAGCGGTTTGTTATAGAATAACATGAGAAGTTAAATTTAAGGTATATCAGTTTGATTAATTAGTTAGTAAAACTGTTATGGCCTAATAGGCAATAATGCGGAGTTATTATTAATTCATCAGATGAAAACAAGCACTTATGCTTGGATTCCACCTGATGAATTTTCATGGTACGGGCAATTGTAGTTCTGAACAACCTTAAGCGATCAGGACAATTTTACCAATATGCGTGCTGCTTTCCATCAATTCATGGGCTTTTGCCGCATCTTCCAGCGGGAACGTTTGGAAGATCTGTGGTTTCATTTTCCCATCATTTAACAACGGCCAAACTTGTTGTTCCAGCTCTTTAGCGATAAGTGCTTTTTCTGCCACGGTACGTGAGCGCAATGTTGAACCGGTGTGAGTCAGACGTTTTAGCAACATTAACATCAGATTCAGATCCTTGGCATGCCCATTCTGGGTACCAATTTGAACAATTCGACCATTCATTGCAGCAGCTTCATAGTTACGCGCGACATAATCACCCGCAATTAAATCCACGATTACATCAGCTCCTTTACCTGCGGTGGCTCGCTTTGTTTCGGCGACAAAATCTTCAGTGTGATAGTTAATGGCGATGTCGGCACCTAATGTCAGACATGCTTGCCGTTTTTCTTCTGACCCCACGGTGACAATAACCATTTTTGCGCCAAATGCTTTGCTCAACAATATTGCCGTAGTACCTATACCGGAAGATCCACCGTGAATCAATACGGTTTCACCCGCTGTGAAATGACCACGTTGGAACAGGTTTGTCCACACAGTAAAGAAAGTCTCTGGTAATGCTGCCGCTTCGATTTCAGTCAGACTGGGCGGGATAAATAAGGCATTGGTTTCATGGATAACGCAATACTGAGCATAGCCGCCACCTGCGATTAAACCACACACTTTGTCGCCAATTTTAAATCGCGTGACATCAGCAGCGACTGCAACTACCACACCTGCAATTTCTAATCCTGGGATATCGGAGGCCCCTGGCGGTGGAGCATATTGACCTCGGCGTTGCATGACATCAGGGCGGTTAACTCCTGCGGCTGAAACCTTCACTAAAATTTCACCCGCAGCGGGCATCGGTGTAGGGCGCTGAATGGGCGTTAAGACTTCAGGGCCACCAGGCTGAGTAATCTCAATGGCGACCATGTTCGCTGGGAGATGGGTTAACGATGTCATAATATTCCTCTGGTAACATGAATATACTGAGTCAGGAGCTGTGCCGATGACGAAGTAATTATCTTAGCCCCGTAATCTAAATAATTCATGGAGTGAATGTGCTTAAGTTATGACAAGGTCGCAAAAGGGAGAGAGCGGCGAGTGAAAGCAGAAAACAAAAAAAGCGCCCAATAGGGTGGGCGCATAAATTTGCAAAGGAGTAGTACATGTATGACTCGTTGCATTGCAATAAGCGAGACTAAGAGATGTTTAGAACATATTGATACTAGGAATATTTCCTTAAGTTCGATATAGGGATAAATCTGAAACTGGGCGTATTAGAAATTCTGTGTTTATATTGTTACAAAATCTGTTGCTATCATCAGATTGAGTCTTTGTATTGCCAACAGACTTGATATTGATAAATCTCATTAGTCAGTAAGTAATCAGCATGGACGCTAGGGCTCCATGAGTCATCACCACCCACCCCCATATGGAAACTATCGATATTTAGCCAGGTACCTGCTTCTGATCTAAGTAAGTGCTGATGGCTGGCTGCCATAAGTTGCTGAGTACTGTAACGGCTGATACCAAAATGGAATTGACCTGTTAACTGCCAATTTCCATAACTCAACATCCTGGTGTTGCAACGTAGCCCATTTTCACTGGGGAATATGTAGGGAGTATGCATTTGGTCAAGTGGTTGCGACCAATGACGATGCTGTGCCGATAGCTGACGGTCAGGATAGTTTTCGTGAGGTCCTAACCCTAACCACTCAACATTTTCATAAACATCAGATAACTGGCAACACATGCCGACTCTTGCTAAAGAGGGTAGTGAAGTTGCTACCTGGACTCGGACATCAATAGTCATGCGCCCTTGTTGATCAAAACGGTATAACCAATGAGTATGTAATAACTGTTCTTGGGCAAACTCGTAGATATATTCCGCGCTGATTTGTATTGTCTGAGACAATGTATCTGCATGTAGTGATAAACAACGTTGCTCCAGTTGATACATGCCCGCTTTTTTCCAGCGTTCAACCCAAGCATTTGGGTCAATCCGCGTTGTTTCACTGATGCCAATATCGTTATCTAGCGGCGCACGAACAAATTGATCTCGCAATGGGGTCAGTAACCTGTTTTTCCCACCTACACACCATTGTTCAAGTAATCCGGTTTGACGATTAAACTGCCAATGTTGTTGCTGGTGGGTCACCGTAATATGCTGTGTATCTTGGTGCAACTTGAGGTTATTGGACGTAGCTGAATCAGTTAAGCCGTGACCTAAGACCGTTAAAGAGTGTGGTAAACGCCATTGGGACCAAGCGCAACGATGATTACCTGGTGACCATGCGGTCTCTTTTACCTGTATAACCTCAACATTCAACCATAAATCACCTGGCCCACTGATAGCGGGTAATCGCTCGGTTAGGCTGAATTGTTGTGTGCTTTCAGGTAATAGGTCTAGCGGGAAACTCCCTTCCAAAACTGATTTACCCGCTAACTCGATGCGCCAGTATAGATGTTCGTTCTCGCTGTTTCTGAACAGGTATTCACTGGTTACATTGATTACCAGCGGTGAGGTGCTAACCAATGAGAATTGGAAGAACTGCTGCGCGCATTGCGCCTCATACAAGCTGGGGTGAGGGGTACGGTCGGGGAAAACTAACCCATTCATGCAGAATTGGCGATCATTAGGGCTATCGCCAAAGTCTCCGCCATAAGCCCAATAAGGCTGACCATTTTCATCATTACGGGTAAGGCTTTGATCGACCCAATCCCAAACGAATCCACCTTGTAGTCGGGGATATTGGCGAAACGCTTGCCAATAGCGGGCAAATCCACCAAAACTGTTCCCCATAGCATGGGCGTATTCACACAAAATCAATGGGCGAGATTCATTCGGTAGACCAATCCATTTCTTAATGGCCCACTTAGGCACTGCCGGGAAAGGTTGATCCTCATCTACGCGGGCATACATGGGGCAAACAATATCGGTAGCCTGAGTATTCGCACCACCCCCCTCATATTGTACCGGGCGTGTGGGGTCATTGGTTTTTATCCAACGATAGAGTGCATCGTGTGTGGCACCATGACCAGATTCGTTACCCAATGACCAGATAATAATGCAAGGATGGTTACGATCACGCTGAACCATCCGTGTAACTCGTTCGCTAAAAGCGGAAAACCACTGTGGATCATCTGCCAACCGCCCCATAGGTTGCATCCCATGAGTTTCAATGTTGGCTTCATCGACAACATATAAACCATAGCGATCGCACAGGCGGTACCATAGCGGATGGTTGGGATAATGTGAGCAGCGTACGGCATTAAAGTTATGCTGCTTCATCAGAATGATATCTTGCAGCATACCTTCTTCATCAATAGCTTGCCCTGTTTGTGGGTGATGTTCATGACGATTCACCCCTCGAATCAGTACTGCTTTGCCATTGATTTTGAGCAAACCTTGATGAATGGCGACTTGCCTGAAGCCAACATCATAGGCTTCTGCTTCTATCAGTTTTTGCTGACTATCCAGTAGCGAGACGACAGCCCTATATAACGTAGGTTGTTCTGCGCTCCATAATAAAGGATGTTCTACTCGCAAGCTTAGATGAGTGCGGTCGGTATAATGGCCTCGTTCGTCAATTGGCTGAGTACCCAGGGGCTGTCGCAAACTGGCGACTAACGAATCCGCTAGCCAGAGCTGAACCTGGATTTGATAGGTTCTCGTTACTTGTGAGTTATTAATATCGAGTAGAGGAATGTTAATGGCGGCCATTACCTCTAAATGTGCGTAGCTAAATTCTGGTGATAAATGTGTAGAGATGTGAATATCCCGCAAATGAATATCTGGTTTGTGCAGTAGGCTGACATCGCGGAAAATTCCGCTCATCCGCCACATATCCTGATCTTCCAGATAGCTACCATCACTCCAACGTAATACGAGAACAGCAATACGGTTATTTCCAGCTTTCAGATATGGAGTGAGATCAAACTCCGCGGGTAGGCGGCTATCTTGGGAATACCCGACCCACCGGCCGTTGCACCAGAGATAGAAAGCGGAACTCACGCCATCAAAAATAATGCGAGTTTGTCCCGATAAGAGCCAGTCAGGCTCTAAGGTGAAATTATATGAATAGCAACCGGTTGGATTATTTTGCGGTACCCGTGGTGGATCAACGGGAATAGGGTATTGCACATTAGTATAAATCGGGATGTCATAACCGTGGCGTTGCCAATTGGAAGGCACTGGCATAGATACAGCTTCTGGTAAATCGTGATCAACCCATTCATCGGGCACGGATTCTGGTTGGGTAAAATAGCTGAATGACCACTGTCCATTGAGTAACTGCCGCTGCGGAGAAAGTGCATCGTTTTGAGCTGCATCGAGATGACGCCAACTGTAAAATGGCGGATGTGCTTCCAGGCGGTTGTACTGTGTTATCTGCGGATTTTCCCAATCCCGGCGAAACAGAATCTGCGATAAGGCTGGTGTAGCCTGCGGTTTAACTTCTTGCTGTGCCGTCATAATTTCAGCCTTATCTTTTACGAAAGTTAGCTTGCTTGCGCTAAGACTATTAGTTAGTCGTGAAAATGGAGTTAGTCATAGTCATAGTCATAGTCATAGTCATAGTCATGGAAATGTAGTTAATCGTGAAAATGTTATGCGCTCACAATTGTCATGACATCAAGATGAGTTCAGCTGAAAGTAAAGTAAATAGCGGTTGGTTAAATAGTCGAGAGTGATCGCATTTATTCGTTTTTGTGCCGCGTGGGGTTAACCGGGGCGGTGGTCTGACGGATTATCAGCTCAGTTGCTAATGATAACGAGTGAGAAGGCGGCTCAATGGTATGGTGTAATCTGACGATTAGGCGGGATACACACTCTTCCCCTAATAACCTGAAATTCTGCCTGATTGTGGTGAGTGGCGGCTGAAAATAAGCACTGTCCGCTGTGTCATCATAACCGATAACAGAAACCTCCCTCGGGATATCGACATTAATTTCATGCAGAGCTCGCAGGACACCCAGTGCCATTTGGTCGTTAGCAACCAAGATGGCGCTAAATGGGGTATTGCTGGCAATCAATTTCTGTGTTGCCTGATAGCCACTCAAGGCACTCCATTCTCCGTAGTAGACTGCTTGCGGTGTCAGTGAGGCATGAGTCAATGCCTGTAACCAGCCCTGATGACGTAATTGGGCTGAAATCGCGTCTTTGGGCCCGCCAATAAGCACTATTTTCTGGTGGCCCAATGCAATGAGGTGGTTGGCACCTTGAATTGCGCCTATTTTAGGATCAAATAGAACACTGAATGCAGCAGACTGTGGGTCAACATCAAGAAAAAGTACCGGAGTATCAGCACATTGTTCGGTAATTTTCTGGCTGCGTTTGGGCTTCAAAGGAACATTGACTAAAATCCCATCAACACGTTGAGCCAGTAACTCGTTTATAGCTTGCTGGCAGGCGTGTTCGCCGTGGTCATCAGCCATGGCGATAACCACATTATACCCCAGTTCACGGGCTTTCCTTTTTACTGCGGCAGCTATTTGCGAGGGCGCATGCAAAGAAAGGTCGGTGGTGGCTAGCCCGAGTGTCAGGCTATGTTTACCGGCTAATTGCTGGGCGACCCGGTTAGGAACATAGTTCAGCTCAACCATAGCCAATTCAACCTTATGACGGGTTTTAAGCGAGACATGAGGGGCCTGGTTTAAAACGCGTGATACGGTTTGATAGGAAACACCAGCCTGGCGTGCAACATCATCTAAAGTGGCAGACTTGGGTTTCATGTATTTATCTCAAGGATAGGTGACGGCTTATCATAGCAAATTCAAAGGATAAATTTTCAGCATCAAGCTGCAAATAGAATCAAAACAGGCGATTGAAGTTTTTTTTGACTTTGTTGATGCTAAAATCAGGATAAGCATTGGGGAGTATTTACAATGTTTTTACTGATTATTCTGCCTAATACCGAACAGCAAGAGTATAATAAATAGCTTTTTTGGTTTTATTTTAGTCATGTAAACAAGAATCTTCCGTTTGCCTGCTAAAAAGAGTTGCTATTAAAAGCCGGTCATGAGTTAATGCGTCTCGGCCTGTGGTACAGACCTATTTATGCACGACATCTTGAGTAAAGTGGTTCATATTTAAAGCGTTATCGTTGATAGCTCTTCACTGACGAATTTCCTTCATAGTGCCTCCATAAGTAACGACTGATAACCGGCTATAACACGCCCATGGTGGCAAAATTTTTTAATAAAGGAAATACACATGTCTAACATGATGAAAGGTCAAGTAAAGTGGTTCAACGAGTCTAAAGGCTTCGGTTTCATCACTCCAGCTGATGGCAGCAAAGACGTGTTCGTTCACTTCTCTGCAATCCAAGATCAAGGCTTCAAGACCCTGGCTGAAGGCCAGAATGTACAGTTCTCTATCGAGAACGGTGCTAAAGGTCCGTCTGCAGCAAACGTAACTGCAATCTAATTGGCCTTTGGCTGATTATAAAAAAACCCGCTAAGGCGGGTTTTTTACTTTCTGGCGTTCAACAATCGGAAATAATACAGCGTCACTTTTCCCCGTTCGCGGATTCCCCAAGCCCCCTTTATCTAAACCCACTATTTCCTTCTGCTTAAATATATTCATCAAAACCATACTCTTGATTGAGCGTAAACCTTATCATTCTCACCTGATTCTGTACTACACTAGCAGCATTGATTTAATTGAAGGTAATGTCATGAAAGTAAATGATCGGGTGACAGTAAAAACTGATGGCGGCCCACGACGTGAAGGGGTTGTGTTAGAGGTAGAACAGTTTAGCGAAGGTGTTATGTATTTAGTTTCGTTGGAAGATTATCCGGCAGGCGTGTGGTTCTTTAATGAAATTGATAGTCATGATGGCACCTTTGTTGAGCCTCTTCACAAGTAGAGTGACTCACACATTTATTTGCTGACACTCATCGAGCGGCAATAAAAAACCGGAGGAAGGTGTGAGCCTTGTCTCCGGTTTTGCTATCAGCCTTTACAATTATCATTCAGCTGAATAGTCGCTAGTTATAACTCAGAACGTCTCCCAGTTCAGCGAGTCATCAGTCGGCTTCTTATTACCACCGGTTTTATTCTGGCCTGTTGAAGTTGGGACTGGAGTTTTAAGTGCCGGGGCAGGGTTACGTCCATTTAAATGGAATACCGCAACTGCTTGAGTCAGTATCTCAGCCTGTTGTTCCAAAGAGGCTGCCGCTGCTGACGCTTCTTGTACTAAAGAGGCGTTTTGCTGTGTCACGTTATCCATTTCAGATACCGCTTGTGCAACCTGACTAATGCCACGGCTTTGTTCATCCGAGGCAGAGGCAATCTCACCCATAATATCAGTCACGTGCGTGACGGCTGTGACAATCTCGTTCATGGCTTTACCGGCATCAGAAACCAGAATAGAGCCATCACCAATAAGGTCAACAGAGACTTCGATCAGCGATTCTATCTCTTTGGCCGCATCAGCACTGCGCTGTGCCAAATTACGAACCTCACTGGCAACCACGGCAAATCCACGGCCTTGCTCACCGGCTCGGGCGGCTTCTACCGCCGCATTCAATGCCAGAATGTTGGTTTGGAAAGCAATGCTGTTAATGACGTTAGTAATTTCAGCAATTTTCATTGAGCTAAGCGATATTTTATCCATCGTGCTAACAACATCATTCACGATGTCGCCACCTTGGGCTGCCTTACCGGATGCATTCGCTGCCAATTGGCTGGCATGGTGGGCGTTTTCCGCATTTTGTTTAACGGTAGCGGTCAGTTGCTCCATGCTGGCTGCGGTCTGTTCAAGTGAGGCGGCTTGTTGCTCGGTTCGTGCGGAGAGGTCTGTATTACCCAGCGCGATTTCACTGGATCCTTGATAGATAGATTCTGCACTGCTGCGGACGGCTTCAACCGTGGAGGATAATGAATCCTGCATTTGCTGAATATTATTACCTAACACACCGATTTCATTGCGGCCAAATGGGGCTGGATGTTGTGTTAAATCCCCTTGAGCAATGCGTTGAATTCTTTCTACCAGCCGGTTAATCGGTTTGATAATGACTTTGCTGATCACTAAAAAAGCAATTAATGTCAGCAAAATAGCGAGAATAAAGGCCCCTCCCATCAGTATGTATCCCAGGCGCGCTTCCTGCTGAGCCGACTGATTAATTTCGTTGGCGCGCTCGGTGCGATATTTAACGGCTTTTAGCAACGGCTCGTTATAGGCATCATCTAACTGATTAAGTTTTTCTGCCTCCAGTGAGATAACTTCTTCGAAATGTCCCTCTTTAGTCGCCTCTAGCATGAGTTTCATGCCATCGTCGCGATACTGTTCATAGGCCTTTTTGAGGGGGCCGTCCAGAGCGGTGTCCGTTTCAGATTTGATTGGGCGGTTATAGTAGAGGTCAAACATCTGTTGTGACTGAGAAATACGATTTTCTGCATTCTTCAAGCCTTGCTGGTAGCCCGTTGCATCGCCAATACGTGCCGATGATGCAGCCTGAATTAAGATAAGGCGTGCTGTACGCAGATGGTTTGAGCTGTTAGACAGGCCCAGACGGATATCCAGTTCTTGAGTTGCTTCTTCCAGCGATTGGTTACTTTGTTTTAAAAAGTATCCAGACGTACCAATTGCCGCGGCAAATAACAGCAGTATCCCCGCCAAAATGGCGATAAACAAAGTGACCAGACGCATATTATTAACAAAAAACACTTTCGTATCTTTATTATGTTCTGGCGTTATTTTTATATCCAATGGCTTATGCGTACTTCCACGTTTCATTGTCAGTTCCGTTTCTATAGTCGCTCGAGGAAAGGTCCTTGCCCTATCTGCCCTTATATGAAGTTACCTTGTGGTTGGCGGCCGAATGGTAACTTCAATGAGTTTGGGTTAAGGCATCGCTACTTAAAGTTAATCCACCCCTATATCTAAAATAATCTCAACAGTCCTTTAAGAATCTATCGGCAACAGCCCTAAAATAGTTAGGACTATAAATGAGATCGCGATCGCAGTTTGAATTAAAGAGTCATTACATTTCTGTAATTACGTCAATGACTTGAAAGGTTTTCTCTGGCGCAATACGTCGCGCGCCAGTTAGGGACGCTCTATTGAAGCCACTGCGCAGTAGCGTTGCCAAGAGGAGAGGCGACAAGCCCCCAAGACCATTGGGTTGTTGATAAGGATAGTGGTGCACGTAAACGTAAAGCAGGGCCCCAATAAGTCATTTCGGGTTGCAATTGATAATCTTCGGTTGTTGCACTGCTGGTTTTTAAATTGATGTTATCCGGCTTATAAGGAGTATCAATCAATATATTGGCGGTACGGGCTAAAGATAGGCGGGCACTGTAACCGGTATTTTGTATCAGGCGCTGAATCAAGCCTTGTATCGCTGCTGCCGCCATCAAATAACCGGTGGCATGATCTAACGCTTGCACTGGAAGGGGGAACGGGTGCGGTGTGTTTTGCCATCTCATCCCCGCTTCGGCAATGCCGCAACTCATTTGTACCAGGCTGTCAAAACCTCGTCGGCTACGCCAAGGACCACTCCAGCCATAGGCATTCAGACAAATATCGACTAATCCTGGGGATAATTGTCGCCGCTGTTGCGCTCCGTAGCCTAATCCTTCTAATGCACCTGCTCGGTAACCGTGGATAATGATATCTGCCTGACGCAATAATGCTTCAAAGATAAGCCGGTCATGGTGATTAGTAAGATTCAATCGCGCACAGCGTTTGCCTAGGGTGACTTCTGGCTCAATAGCCGGTTCATCCCAGGAAAAGGGATCGATACGTAAGACATCAGCTCCTAACCCAGCCAGAAAGCGGGTAGCGATGGGGCCCGCCAGTACACGAGTGAGATCGAGTACTCGCATACCTGCCAATGGCTGCGTCAGCGGGATTTCCCAAGTGGGGGCGGTTACCTGCGGATGATCGAAAGCGGCAAATATTGACTCTCGTGCGACACTCTTTCCCTGCATATGTTGTTGCCAGTATTGGTGGGAATGCATTTGGGCAGCACATCCACCAGAGGTGATAACTGCATGCTCCAACTCACTGACTTTCCAGCGACTGACTGCATCCGCTACGGCTGCTTTATGTTTATGCGGCCCTAATAGTCGCTCGACTACGCTACGATGGTGAGGGGCATTCGTATGTAAACGAATCCAACCATCACTGGCTTGATAATCGCCGGCGATGGCATCCCATGCGGAGGGCAATTGCCAGTTAATCGGTTTTAATGACCAGGCAAACCACAACGAAGCCAAACGCTGATCAACAGTGACTTGTGGGTTTAAACCATGTTTTGCTTTGATTAATGCTGCAACCGCTAATCCCGCCGTGGCAATGGATGCACCAGCCAGTTGGCTGACGGGGAATGCTGATGGCAGTTGCCCTTCACCGGTGAATAATAATGAGGTATCAGGTAAATCGGCATAACCCAAGCTGCTCCACAATTGGTGAGTCATCGTTGCTGTTTGCGATATTTTCATGAAAAACTCCAGTGAAAACTTTATGTTTGCAGTGTAGCAACAAGGTGAATACTTTGCCGTAGTCGCCTTATTTTGGGCAAAATGATACGCGATGATGTGGTGTTATTAATTTTCGACATAAAATACACTGCTATTTCTATTATTTAATTAACCTCCAATTGGTTTAAGTTTTGTTTAGAAATATAACCTTTACATAATTATCATTGGAAACTATACTCTTGAAAAATTTCGGTGGAGAAACTAATGGACACGCAAAGTAGTAGTCAAATAAACAAGGCAAGTTAACTCATCTCCCGACCGATTTGTTGCTTGCCGAAACATGGCGGGCAGCACCCTCTCTGTATTTCCTGAGCTGTGCATACCCTATAGTTTTCTAACTCAATGATGATATTTTGAGTTTATTAGTTTGGGTTTTTATTATGGTATTTAACAGCCACGCACTCTTTCCTCCAGGCGTTAGCACCCGTTATTGCTGATTTACCGTTAGGTATATATCAGCACAATGACCTGTGTGCTAAATAGCACATGATTATTCTACCAATGATTAATTCATGGAGAGAATCATGGCATTAACTCCTTTTGTTGTGAATTTATTACTGGCGATGTGTTTGGGCGCGTTAATTGGTGCCGAAAGACAATGGCGTCAGCGGATGGCTGGATTACGGACTAATGCATTAGTTGCGACGGGTGCGGCCGTATTTATTCTCAGTTCCTATGCCACCTCTCCTGATAGCCCAGGGCGTATTGCTGCCCAAGTGGTTTCAGGAATAGGTTTTCTTGGGGCTGGCGTTATCATGCGTGAGGGCATGAATATTCGAGGCCTGAACACGGCGGCAACTTTGTGGTGCTCTGCAGGGATTGGCGTGCTTTGTGGCCTGGGATTGTATTGGAATGCTGTTGTGGCGACAGCAGTTATTCTATGCGCCAATATATTGCTACGCGAGGCCGCGCAACGTATTAATATGCAGCCTCAGCAGCAAGCCGTTGATTTAGAAGTTCGTTACCGCATTCAAGTAACTTGTGGCGCGGAAGATGAAGTATTGGTTCGTACTCTTATTTTACAGGCCCTCAATGGTGTGGCATTACGGTTGCAGTCATTATGCAGTGCCGATATTGCTAAGCCAGGGCAATTAGAAGTCTGTGCTGAAATAATGGCGACGCCAGCAGCGCAAAAAGAAATTGAAAGTATTGTATGTCGGGTCAGTCTGGAGCGGAGTGTTAGTGCTATTCATTGGCGCATCGCCTCAGAGTTACCTGTATAAGTCATGGAATTAATATACTTTTCAAATTAGCAGTCAATAAATAATGCTAACCCATGTGGTAGTAAGGAGTTGTTATGGACGATCACCCCGGAGTTAACTTAATTAGCTGCTGCTAATTAAATATAAAAATTGGCAGCGCCATAATAGTTCGGCACATTTATCTCTCAATAATTGAGCGGATAAACCCTGTGCGTTTAGAATTAAAAGAGAAGCGTTATGACCAAATTTCAAAAGACAGGTACAGCCCGCAGCAATAATAATAAGAAACCTTTTACTATTGCATTAGAGGCTAAAAATAGCTTGGATCAAACTTTGTCCAAGCTGAATGCTAATTTAAACGGACTAACAGAGGAAGATGCTAAAGAACGGCTAGAGTTATACGGTCTTAATGAAGTTGCACATGAGAAAGCACCTCCGGCACTGATTCAATTATTGGCTGCATTTAATAACCCTTTTATTTTTGTTTTAATGATTTTGGCGGCAATCAGCTTCGTGACTGATTATTGGTTACCTTTGCAGCGGGGCGAGGAAACCGATCTGGTCGGCGTTAGCATTATCGTGACGATGGTTTTAATTAGTGGGTTATTGCGTTTTTGGCAGGAATACCGCACCAACAAAGCTGCCGAAGCACTGAAATCGATGGTGCGCACCACGGCGACGGTACTGCGTCGTAGCAGCCATAGTGCTCAACCGGCAAAACAGGAAATTGCCATTAAGCAATTGGTGCCGGGCGATATTATTTTGTTATCTGCCGGGGATATGATCCCAGCTGATTTGCGACTGATTAAATCCAGGGATTTGTTTATCAGCCAGGCAATCCTGACAGGAGAAGCCATACCCATTGAGAAATATGATGCAATGGGGGCTATAGCACCAAAATCCGTCGAGGCGGATGCCAGCAGCGAGAGTGAATTGCTTGAGTTGTCGAATATTTGTCTGATGGGGACTAACGTTGCCAGTGGAACAGCAATGGCGGTGGTGGTTGCTACTGGAGGGCATACTTATTTCGGGTCGCTTGCTAAGTCTATTGTGGGCAACCGCGCGCAAACCGCGTTTGACCGGGGAGTTAACAGTGTTAGCTGGTTATTGATCCGTTTTATGTTGGTGATGGTACCGATTGTATTGCTGATTAATGGATTCACAAAAGGCGATTGGAGTGAGGCGGCGCTGTTTGCGTTGGCGGTAGCCGTTGGTTTGACACCTGAAATGTTGCCGATGATTGTCAGCTCTAACCTGGCTAAGGGCGCGATAGCGATGTCGCGACGCAAAGTGGTGGTTAAGCGGCTGAATGCTATACAGAATTTCGGTGCTATGGATGTATTATGTACCGATAAAACTGGGACATTAACGCAAGACCGGATCATTCTTGAACACCATTTAGATGCACGTGGCAGCAATGACAGCAGAATATTACAGCTGGCATGGCTCAACAGCTTCCATCAAAGTGGTATGCGCAATCTGATGGATCAAGCGGTTATCAAATTCAGTCGTGGCAAGTCAGAAATTGATGCTTTGCGCAGTTTTAATAAAGTGGACGAGTTACCGTTTGATTTCATTCGCCGCCGTTTGTCTATCGTGGTGAAAGATGAACAGCAGCATCAGACATTGATTTGCAAAGGTGCAGTGGAGGAGATGCTGAGCATCTGTACTCATGTGCGTGAAGGTGATGATATTTATCCACTGGATGAAACTCGCCGCACCTCATTGTTGGCATTGGCTACACAATATAATGAAGACGGTTTTCGTGTTCTGCTACTGGCAACCCGCGAGTTGGGGACGCAACTCAGTGAATTACCTTTAAATATTGATGATGAGCGCGAGTTGGTTGTTCAAGGGTTGTTGACGTTCCTTGACCCACCCAAAGAGAGTGCAGAGGCGGCGATTGCAGCATTGCGTGAAAATGGCGTTGCGGTAAAAGTATTAACCGGTGACAACCCGATTATTACGGCTAAAATCTGTCGCGATGTGGGGCTGGAGCCAGGCGAGCCACTGAGTGGCCTTGATATCGAGAACATGGATGATGTCACGCTGGCGCGAGAAGTGGAGTTGCGCACGGTGTTCACCAAATTAACACCGCTGCAAAAATCACGTGTTTTGAAAATGCTGCAAAGCAACGGCCACACCGTCGGTTTCCTTGGTGATGGTATTAATGATGCCCCGGCATTGCGCGATGCTGATGTGGGGATTTCCGTTGATACGGGCACAGATATTGCCAAAGAGTCAGCCGATATCATCTTACTGGAAAAGAATTTGATGGTGTTGGAAGAGGGCGTGATTAAAGGACGTGAGACTTTTGGTAATATCATCAAGTACTTGAATATGACCGCCAGTTCGAACTTCGGTAATGTCTTCTCCGTGTTGGTGGCCAGTGCATTTATTCCATTCTTGCCCATGCTTGCCATTCACTTATTACTACAAAATCTGATGTATGACATCTCTCAGCTCTCTCTGCCGTGGGATAAAATGGACAAAGAGTTTTTACGTAAACCGCGCAAGTGGGATGCTAAAAATATTGGTCGCTTTATGCTATGGATTGGGCCAACTTCGTCGATCTTTGACATTACTACCTTTGCATTGATGTGGTTTGTCTTTGCGGCCAACAGTGTCGAGCATCAAGCTTTGTTCCAATCAGGCTGGTTTATTGAGGGCTTATTGTCGCAGACATTGGTCGTTCATATGTTGCGCACACAAAAAATTCCGTTTATTCAAAGTACAGCGGCACTGCCAGTGTTATTAACCACCGGTGTCATTATGGCGATAGGCATTTATATTCCATTCTCACCATTAGGAACATTGGTTGGTTTGCAACCATTACCATGGCAATATTTCCCATGGTTAGCCGGTACTTTAATTAGCTACTGTGTTGTTGCGCAATTGATGAAGCAGTTTTATATCCGCCGTTTCGGCAAGTGGTTCTAACAACGTATATTGATGTTTATGTCATAAAGATATCCGGGGCCAAATAGGCCCCGGTATTACGATGATTATTCATTACTGACACGAATAACCAGCTTGCCAAAGTTCTTACCTTCCAATAGGCCGATAAAGGCTTGTGGCGCATTTTCCAATCCATCAACCAAATCTTCGCGGAACTTGATTTTCCCTTGCTCGACCCAAGGTGTCATCTCCTGTAAGAAGTCATCGAAATGCGGGGCATAGTCATCAAAAATGATAAATCCTTGCATCCGAATGCGTTTGCGCAAAATGATGCTTTGCAACAGTGGTAAACGATCCGGGCCGTCCGGTAATTCTGTGTCGTTATAGCGAGCTATCAAGCCGCAAACCGGGATACGGGCACGCGGATTCAATAAGGGTAATACCGCGTCGAAAACAGCACCGCCCACATTTTCGTAATAAATATCAATGCCTGCTGAACAGGCTTTTTCGAGTTGTTGCGCAAAATCTGTTGCCTTATGGTCGATGCATGCATCGAACCCCAACTCCTCAACGACATAGCGGCATTTTTCTGCCCCGCCAGCAATACCGATAACTTTGCATCCTTTCAATTTACCTATTTGCCCGACGACGGAACCAACGGCCCCACTGGCCGCTGCCACGACCAATGTTTCACCTGCTTTGGGCTGGCCAATATCCAACAATCCCATATAAGCCGTAAAGCCCGGCATCCCCAACACACCGAGTGCGCGGGAGGGATGAGAGAGTTGCGGCCCCAGATTGCGAATATCAGAGCCATCCGATAACGCATAATCCTGCCAGCCGCTACGAGCCAGTACCCAATCCCCAACCTGGAAGTCCGGATGTTGTGAGGCTTCAACCCGTGAGACAGCACCCCCTACCATCACATCCCCCACCTCTACTGGAGTGGCATAAGATGGCGCATCACTCATTCGACCCCGCATATAAGGATCAAGAGACAGGTAGCGAGTACGCAGTAATACCTGACCTGCTGCCGGTTGCGGAATGGGTTGAGTGTCTAAGGTGAAGTTTTCGTGAGTAGGTATGCCGTGAGGGCGTGATGCCAATAGAATGCGGCGATTCTTTATTTTATCTTGAGTCATCAGATTCCCTTATTTGGAGTCATTCAATACGGGTATTAAAAAGAGTGAGCGCTGAAAATCATAGTAGAACTCTTCAGAAGGAGTTCAGCTAATAGTGCGCAAGAGTGAGAAAAGCGTTGCCATTGGGGGCGGCGAACGCCTTTAGAGAGAAGAGGGCTGCCTGATTAGAGAGGGACGATTAGCACATCCACTGTACTGGTATTAATCAACCGAGCAGCTGAGCAGGAGAATTTATTGAGCAACCTTGTACTGTGGTTGCCACATATCACCAGGTCAATATGTTGTTGCTGACAAAAATAAGCCATACTCTCGGCGAATTCACCATGAACAACATTTCGCTTCTCAATGGGATAATCAGCATTAATAGCTAACTCCTCCATAAACAACAGCGCCTCTTCTTCCAATACCGAGCGTAAATCACCCAACATCGGAGCAGCGTAGCTGCTGTACATTTCCGGTTCCGTTGTCAGGGTAATTAATGAGACGCGGCCATCATAAGGTCGGACGATAGAAACCGCTTTATTCACCAATTGTTGGCTATCGGGTGAAAGGGCTACTGCAACTAATACATTCCTGTATCCCATTATTAAGCTCCCATAAGCACGGCTATAGCGTAAAGGTTAGGGGATCACACTTTTAAGAAATGCGATGTTAGTCACATTTGACATCGAACAAGGAAAAAAACCATTTATAGCATAGGGTTAAATAGAGTTAATGCTCAGGAAGAGATATGTGAAACTTATGTTTCAAACATTATTAATTAATATTTCTTACATTTCTCTTACAACTCCCTTGCAAAAATACGGATATAGACCAAAGTTGAAAAAGCGCTCGATGAAAAGGGAAGTGCGCAGCAAAGGTGAAACATGTGGTTACCTCTGCTGCCTTTTATAATACGCATCATCGATCTTTTTAACGAAAAAAGGCGAATAGGTTAATAAGTAAACGACAAAAAGCACTTTTGGCGCCGCATAAATATTCGTTAAAACAAAATAGTTCCGGAAGGTTACTTATGGAATTTCCGAGTTATAAAGTCACATCTTAGGCCTTAATGCTGATAATTTGTTGTTAAGGCAGATTTATATTCTGCTATTTTGCTTTAGGGATGCTTTTGTTCGAATTGATCTAAAAACACTAAGAATTGGGCCTATATCCTTAGTTTTTTAGCTCTTTTCTGACTTCTGGCTATTTTTTGAACGCACAGGAGGTCAAAAAACAGCCAAAAAAAGGTATCGATAATGAATTTATATTTTATTTTTGTGATCTACGTCACATTACATTTAAAATGAATCACTAGTCACATTGTATGTGCTAACGATTCGGGAGTAGAGTTGGGCCTCTCTAGGATTATTCCTAATATTTTGTAAGAAAAGTTTCATGTCGAAGATGCAATATCAGAATCAGAGCAGCTTAAAATCAAACTGCCAGATAGACGACATGTCATTTCATACCGAAACGGTATTTTTGCAATGTTGCACCAGTAGGTTTCAATTACTTTTAGTTCTATAGGTTCTAATTAACTGTATAACGGGAAGGATCCCAGGTCTTGGGTGAGGAATACTATCATCCAACTTATGTTTTAAAACATAATCAGTCGGGATGTGTAAAATGAGTACGTCTGAATTACTCA
The DNA here is from genome assembly GCF_030433455.1 of Yersinia sp. 22-579. Taxonomy (NCBI): domain Bacteria; kingdom Pseudomonadati; phylum Pseudomonadota; class Gammaproteobacteria; order Enterobacterales; family Yersiniaceae; genus Yersinia; species Yersinia sp. 22-579. The sequence goes on from NZ_JAUJTZ010000014.1 coordinate 88,034, forward strand.
AACATATTTATGATATTAATTTGTCATACTTGCTTTTAGCACAACGGTTAATTAACGATGAGAAAGCCTCAGCGATGTTTCGTCTCGGTATTACAGATACCATGGCCGATGCATTATCGCAGTTAACATTACCGCAGATGGTTAAATTAGCTGAGACTAACCAATTGGTCTGTCATTTCCGTTTCAGTGACCACAATACAATTCATCATCTGACGAAAGAATCTCGTGTGGATGACTTGCAGCAAATCCATACCGGAATTTTATTGTCGAGTCACTTACTCCACGAGCTATCGTTAAAAGACGGTAGTGCGTCTAAGAAAAGAGCATGACCGATGGTTGAGAAAAGTATTGTTCAAGAAGCCAAAGACATTCATTTGGCAATGGAGTTGATAACTTTAGGTGCGCGCTTGCAGATGTTAGAAAGCGAGACGCAACTCAGCCGGGGGCGTTTAATTAAGCTCTATAAAGAGCTGAGAGGCAGCCCTCCACCTAAAGGAATGTTACCGTTTTCGACCGATTGGTTTATGACTTGGGAACAAAATATTCATTCATCGATGTTTTATAACGCTTATAGTTTCTTACTAAAAAGTGGGCAATGCACCGGTGTTGAGGCCGTTATTAAGGCTTATCGTCTTTATCTCGAACAGTGCCCAGATCAGTCCGGAATACCGCCATTACTGGCGCTAACCCGAGCCTGGACCTTGGTTCGCTTCGTTGACAGTGGCATGTTACAACTTTCGGGTTGCAACTGCTGTGGTGGGACTTTTATCACCCATGCGCATCAGCCACGAAACAGCTTTGTTTGCAGTCTCTGCCAGCCACCTTCCCGCGCAGTAAAAAAACGTAAACTTTCTCCGCAATCTGCCGATATTACATCACAACTGCTGGATGAGCAGGTTAGACGCGCAGTTTGAGTTTCTTTGAGTTGTCAGAATTTTCGGTGATAGCAGCGGTATGGATACCGTTTCTGTCACCCGTTAATGGCAACTCATGACCCTCAAAGGGTGCTAACGCCTCACCTTCCACCCACACACTTTGCTAAGGATATCGCGTGTTAGTTATTTTGGGTTATATCGTGGTCTTAGGTGCGGTTTTTGGCGGCTACATCATTGTAGGTGGTCACTTAGGCGCATTATATCAACCCGCTGAATTTTTAATTATCGGCGGGGCGGGTATTGGTGCGTTTATTGTGGGTAACAATGGTAAAGCAATAAAAGCCACAATGAAGGCACTGCCAAAACTGATGCGCCGCTCTAAATATAATAAAGTCCTCTATATGGACTTAATGGCGCTGCTGTACCGCTTATTAGCAAAATCCCGTCAACAGGGAATGCTGTCATTGGAGCGGGATATAGAAAGCCCATTGGAAAGTGAAATTTTCTCTAATTATCCGAGAATTTTGGCCGATAAGATATTAGTGGAATTTATTACCGACTATTTGCGGTTAATTGTCAGTGGGAATATGAACGCTTTTGAAATCGAAGCCTTGATGGATGAAGAGATCGAAACTCACGAGCAAGAATGCGAAGTGCCTGCCGGTAGTCTGGCGATGGTCGGCGATTCTCTACCTGCATTCGGTATTGTTGCCGCCGTTATGGGGGTGGTGCATGCCTTGGCATCCGCAGACCGGCCAGCCGCAGAACTCGGAGCGTTAATTGCCCATGCAATGGTAGGGACATTCCTCGGTATTTTGCTGGCATATGGGTTTATCTCACCGTTAGCGACGTTGCTACGTCAACAGAGTGCAGAAACCACCAAAATGATGCAGTGCATCAAGGTGACTTTGCTTTCCAGTCTGAACGGATATGCGCCGCAAATTGCCGTGGAATTTGGTCGTAAAACGCTCTACACCACAGAACGTCCTTCGTTCATTGAGCTGGAAGAGCATGTGCGTAGAGTGAAAGCTCCGGCACCGCAAGCGACAGAAGAGGACGCATGAAGCATCAGAACCACCCCGTTATTCTGGTCAAAAAGCGCAAAGCCAAACATGGTCAAGCCCATCATGGCGGGTCATGGAAAATTGCTTATGCTGACTTTATGACAGCAATGATGGCTTTCTTTCTGGTGATGTGGTTGCTGTCAGTTTCCAGCCCGCAAGAGCTGACGCAAATTGCAGAATATTTTCGTACGCCGTTGAAAGTTGCACTGTCCAGCGGTGAGAAAAGCAGCGACAGTACCAGCCCAATTCCTGGCGGTGGCGATGATCCCACCCAACAAGTGGGTGAAGTGCGCAAGCACATTGATTCTGAAGAAAGCCGCAAAGAAGAATATCGGCTTAATAAGTTACGGGAAAAACTGGATCAATTAATTGAATCAGACCCGAGACTGAAAGCTTTACGGCCACATCTGTTGATTAACATGATGGATGAAGGGCTGAGAATTCAGATTATCGATAGCCAAAACCGGCCCATGTTCAAGATGGGGAGTGCTCAGGTCGAGCCGTATATGCGCGATATTTTGCGTGCTATAGCGCCAATTCTGAATGACATTCCCAATAAGATCAGTCTGTCTGGCCACACCGATGACTTGCCGTATGCTTCCGGTGAACGGGGTTACAGCAACTGGGAATTATCGGCAGATCGTGCCAATGCTTCGCGGCGTGAGTTACTGGCCGGTGGTTTGGATGAAGGCAAAGTATTACGTGTGGTAGGCATGGCATCGACGATGCGCTTAAAAGAGCAGGCATCAGATGACCCGGTTAACCGTCGTATCAGTATCCTGGTTCTGAATAAACAGACTCAACATGATATTGAGCACGAGAATTTAGATAACAAAGCGCTCGATATAGAAAAGGCCGAGAGCTTAAAACAGATTGATTCCACGGGAACAACACCAGCGCTGACATCACCCGCTACTGTTGTGACACCGCCAGCGACGACGAGCGCAGCGATACCCACAGCACAATCTGGCACTAGCGGATCAGCATCTGTACCTGCGGCTGTTTCGACAACATCGGCTTCGACAACATCAGCTTCGACAACAACAGTTTCGACAACAACAGTTTCGTCAGCGACGGCAACTGAGTCTGTGAAAGCGGTGGTACCGCCTGCAACAGCACCACAAACACAACAATCGAGCACGGAGAACATTACTCGAGTGACCAGTGGGCCAACGACATCGTTGCCAGCGGCACCTGCCAGTAATGCACCGGTCTCTCCGACAAGCCGCGACGCACAGTAGAGGTGACACCGTGAGCATGGATATTACCGCGTTTTATCAGACTTTCTTTGATGAAGCAGATGAATTGCTGGCAGATATGGAACAGCACCTGTTATTGCTGGATCCGCTGGCACCTGATAATGAACAACTCAATGCCATTTTTCGTGCTGCTCACTCAATTAAGGGCGGCGCTGCGACATTTGGTTTTTCGGTATTACAAGAGACAACCCATCTGTTGGAAAACCTGTTGGATGGTGCCCGCCGCGACGAGATGCGCTTGAGCACTGATATCATCAACCTGTTTTTGGAAACGAAAGATATTATGCAAGAACAGTTGGACGCCTACAAAACCTCTCAAGAACCTAATGCAGAAAGTTTTGAGTATATCTGCCATGCATTGCGCCAACTGGCACTCGAAGCTTTAGAACAACAAACTACCCATAATGTGGCGACTACGGATAAAGCGGCCACTCCGACTGCTGAAGCCAAGGCCAACAGCAAGTCTCCGGCTTTAGTTCAGGGGGGAATGCGCATCCGTCTATCGGGTTTGAAAGAGCAAGAAATCCCGCTGATGCTGGAAGAACTGGGCAATTTGGGTGAAGTCAAAGATCCGCACCAAGGTGCAGATAGCCTGGAAGCGACCCTGATTACCTCTGTTAGTGAAGATGACATCAGTGCCGTGCTCTGTTTTGTGCTAGAGCCGGAGCAGATTAGCTTTGTCCAAGCCGAGTCGGCCCAAGCATCTGAAGTTGAAGTGGCTGTCGTCGCGCCGGTTGCTGAAGTGCCTCAAGTTACCGCCGCCGCTGTTGCTGAAATCAAGAATCCACCTAAGGTTGAGGCCGCAGTTGCCCAGCCAGCCAGCGCGGAGCATGTCAAACCTAAAGCGAAAGCCAGTGAATCCACCAGTATTCGAGTCGCGGTTGAGAAAGTAGACCAACTGATTAACTTAGTGGGTGAATTAGTCATCACTCAATCAATGCTGGCTCAGCGTTCCAGTACTTTAGACCCGGTGATTAACGGCGACTTGCTCAATAGCATGGGTCAGTTGGAGCGAAATGCACGCGACTTGCAAGAGTCGGTGATGTCAATTCGTATGATGCCGATGGAATATGTATTCAGCCGCTTCCCTCGGTTGGTACGCGACTTGGCCAGTAAGCTGAATAAACAAGTTGAACTGACACTGCTTGGCAGTTCGACTGAGCTGGATAAAAGTCTGATTGAACGCATTATCGACCCATTAACCCATCTGGTGCGTAACAGTCTGGACCACGGTATTGAAGATCCCGCAACGCGCATCGCGGCCGGTAAACAACCGGTAGGTAATCTGACACTGTCGGCCGAACATCAAGGTGGCAATATTTGTATTGAAGTCCTTGATGATGGGGCAGGGCTGAATCGGCAGAAAATTCTGGCGAAAGCACAATCGCAGGGTATGGCTGTTAATGAGCATATGAGTGATGAAGATGTCGGTATGCTGATTTTCGCCCCTGGATTCTCCACGGCCGAGCAGGTGACGGATGTTTCTGGTCGCGGTGTCGGGATGGATGTGGTTAAGCGAAATATTCAGGAAATGGGCGGCCATGTGCAAGTCAGTTTCCAGGCCGGTAAAGGGACCTCAATTCGAATCTTGCTGCCATTGACGCTGGCTATTCTTGATGGCATGTCCGTCAAAGTCAGTAATGAAGTGTTCATTTTACCATTGAACGCCGTAATGGAATCACTGCAACCATTGGCTGAGGATTTACATCCACTGGCGGGTGGTGAACGCGTATTACAAGTGCGTGGTGAGTATCTGCCTCTGGTGGAACTGTTCCGGGTATTTGATGTGGAAAATGCGAAAACTGAAGCCACCCAAGGCATTGTTGTGATTCTACAAAGCGCCGGTCGCCGTTATGCCCTGCTGGTAGACCAATTGATTGGCCAGCATCAGGTGGTTGTGAAAAATCTGGAAAGCAATTATCGCAAAGTTCCAGGTATTTCTGCCGCCACCATTTTGGGTGACGGCAGTGTGGCATTAATTGTGGATGTGTCGGCGTTGCAGGCCTTAAACCGGGAAAAGCGTGTTACGGCTGATGATGTAGTCGTCGCGTAATATGCCCGTCATACTTCAAGCTGCATGCGTGTTGGCTACGTTCAATCACCCGAATCACTTACAACACAGTAAGCTCATCGGGATTTATTCACTTGCCGCCTTCTTGCAACTCGAATTATTTAGGGCATAGAGCTTTGAAAAATAAACATAAATTCAACCTATTGATTGAAGGGTAAAAACATGGCAGGACTAGCAACCGTCACGAAGCTGGCTGGCGAAACGGTAGGACAAGAATTCCTGATTTTTACGCTGGGTGCTGAAGAGTACGGCATTGATATTCTGAAAGTTCAAGAGATCCGTGGTTATGATCAAGTGACCCGTATCGCTAACACCCCGGCTTTCATTAAAGGTGTCACTAACTTACGCGGCGTTATTGTTCCTATTATTGATTTACGGGTTAAATTTGCTCAACAGGGCGTCAGTTATAACGAAAATACGGTCGTCATCGTGCTGAACTTTGGTCAGCGTGTCGTCGGTATTGTTGTTGACGGTGTATCTGACGTGCTGTCATTAACGGCTGAGCAAATCCGCCCAGCCCCTGAGTTTGCTGTGACTCTCGCGACCGAATACCTGACAGGTTTAGGTTCGCTGGGTGAGCGGATGCTGATTTTGGTTGATATTGAGAAGTTGCTGAGCAGCGAAGAGATGTCATTGCTCGATTCAGTGGTGAAAGGTTAATTAAGCCTAATGGGGTCAGTTTTTGACTCGATGCCGAGTCAGTGACCACATTATCATCACCTTTTCAATCAAGCGGGAGGGCAAGTTAGCCCTTCTGCGCCAAGTTTTTGCTGAACACCAAGATCAAATTGTTAATCCCTGGTATCTCCCCGGTAAAATAATCTTTCTCCCCGGTAAAGTTCCCCCCTTTGGTGCCGATAACACAGTTAATTAAACGTCTTATGTTTTGGCGTACCCGTATTTGACATACCTATATTTTGACGTACTTATGAAGGGATAACATGTTCAAGCGTATGAAAGTGGTCACCAGCTTGCTGTTGGTGTTAGTGCTATTTGGTGCCTTACAGCTGGTTTCCGGCGGGCTTTTCTTCAACTCCCTGAAAAATGACAAAGAAAACTTCGCTGTTTTACAAGTTATCCGTCAACAACAGTCGGTGCTGAATGAAAGCTGGGTCAATCTACTGCAAACACGCAATACGTTAAACCGTGCGGGCATTCGCTACATGATGGATGTGAACCACACCGGCAGCGGCCCAACAGTGAATGATCTTTTGGCTTCAGCCAAAGGCACCTTGGGTGTGGCGGCAGAGCGTTTTAAAAGCTACGAGCAAATTCCTCTGGATAGCCAACAAGATCCAGAATCAGCTAAAAAGTTAAAACAAACTTATGAGCAATACTTTGGCGCATTGACCGAGCTTATCCAATTGATGGAAGCCGGTAAGATCAATGAATTCTTTGACCAGCCAACTTCCAGTTTCCAAAATGCTTTTGAGCATGACTACAACACCTACCTGACACAAAACGATCGTCTTTACTCCAGTGCAGTGGAAGACAGTAACCGCTCCTTCACTTATGCGATGAGCGTGATTGTTTTTGTACTGATTGCAGTATTCGTGGTGATTGTGGGGGTGTGGCTGGGTATGCAGCACATCTTGATTAACCCACTGAAGCACTTGATTGAGCATATCAAACATATTGCTAACGGTGATTTGACTCAGAATATCGAAGTGCATAGTCGCAATGAAATGGGTACCTTGGCTGCCAGCCTGAAGCACATGCAATCTGAATTGGTGACTACCGTCAGCGATGTCCGCTTAGGCGCTGATGCTATTTATAGTGGCGCATCAGAAATTGCTGCGGGTAACAATGATTTGTCAGCGCGTACCGAGCAACAAGCCGCCTCTTTGGAAGAAACCGCTGCCAGCATGGAGCAGTTAACTGCCACGGTGAAACAGAATGCTGAAAATGCCCGTCAGGCTAGCCAACTGGCATTAAGTGCATCAGAAACCGCGCAAAAAGGCGGAAAAGTCGTCGCGAACGTGGTGCAAACCATGCATGACATTGCCGGTAGCTCACAGAAAATTGCCGATATCACCAGCGTCATCGATGGCATCGCTTTCCAAACCAATATTCTGGCATTGAATGCTGCGGTCGAAGCTGCTCGTGCCGGTGAGCAAGGGCGTGGTTTTGCTGTTGTCGCCGGTGAAGTACGCAACCTGGCCCAGCGCAGTGCGCAAGCCGCAAAAGAAATTAAGGGTTTGATCGAAGACTCAGTCAACCGTGTCGATATGGGTTCTGTGCTGGTTGAAAGTGCCGGTGAAACCATGGGCGATATCGTGAATGCGGTAACCCGCGTAACGGACATCATGGGTGAAATCGCTTCAGCTTCCGATGAACAAAGCCGTGGTATCGATCAGGTAGGTCAGGCGGTGACTGAAATGGATCGTGTGACCCAACAAAACGCCTCTTTGGTGGAAGAGTCTGCCTCTGCCGCCGCAGCACTGGAAGAACAAGCCAGTATGCTAACCCAATCCATGTCCGTATTTATTCTGCGTATGGATAACAGTAGTAGCAAAAAAGATGTGAGAAAAACCAAGCAGCCGACACAGGATAAGAGCGGCACTGCTAAAAAAGCACTGGGAAGTGACCTGCAAGAGAATTGGGAAACTTTCTAGTCCCCTACACAAAAAAAATACCCTAAATAATTCGAGTTGCAGGAAGGCGGCAACTAAGAGAATCCCCAGGAGCTTACATCAGTAAGTGACTGGGGTGAGCGAAGGCAGCCAACACACCTGCAGCTTGAAGTATGACGGGGATAAATAGAAGCCGGCCAACGAGCTGGCTGAGAAGAGGTTACGATGTTTGGCCGAATCCGGATTTCTACCAGCTTTTTCCTGTTATTGATGTTGATTTGCTCGATACAGTTAATTTCAAGTGGTCTGTCATTTACTGCATTTCGTTCAGACTATCAAAATTTAAACCGAGTGGATCTCAGCAGTCAGCAGCGGGATGCATTAAGCCTCAGTTGGGTATCCTTACTTCAGGCGCGTAATACCTTAAACCGGGCGGCGACTCGCTCGGCTCTCAAAGTTCCTCAGGAGAAAGTCAACGCGCTTATGGGTAATGCGCGAAGCTCACTACAGAAAGCCGATCTCTATTTTAATCAGTTTCTGGCGGTACCTCGTCTGGATGAGAGCGATACCGGTGGTGAGTTGTTAGATGCAACCAAGAACAGTTATCAGAACTTACGTAGTTCATTACGGGAGTTAATCGATTTCCTGGAAGCCGGTAATTTGCAGAGTTTTATGGATCAACCCACCCAGAAAACTCAAGATCTGTTTGAAGCTGATTTCTTGCAGTATTTACAGTATGCCAATGAAGTGATTGCAGAAGCTGGCACCCAGAACCAACAGGCTTACCACCTCGCCATGTGGATCTTTGCTGGTGCAATTCTAATGGTGATCGCAATGGCAATTTCTTCACTGATCTGGCTGCGTACCATGTTTGTATCACCATTAAAAACCATGCGCTCTCATTTTGACCGCATTGCCGAAGGCGATTTATCCGCCCAGATTTCTGTGACGGGCCGTAATGAAATTAGTCAGATGTTTGCCAGTTTACGCACCATGCAACAGTCGCTAATCACCACGGTTAGCCATGTTCGCGATGGGACAGAATCGATGTTAACGGGTATTCAGGAAATCTCTGCCGGTAACAATGATTTGTCGGCAAGAACTGAGCAGCAGGCGGCTTCATTAGAGCAAACGGCGGCCAGTATGGAGCAACTGACGGCGACGGTGAAACAGAATGCCGATAATGCCCGTCAAGCAACACAACTGGCACAAGATGCGTCGGGAACGGCGGCTAAAGGTGGTGAACTAGCCGGAAGTGTCGTAACAACGATGCATGATATCGCTACCAGTTCGCAGAAGATTGGTGCCATTACCAGTGTTATCGATGGCATTGCTTTCCAAACCAATATTCTGGCTCTGAATGCTGCTGTTGAAGCAGCTCGCGCCGGAGAGCAAGGGCGCGGTTTTGCTGTTGTGGCGGGCGAAGTTCGCAATTTAGCTCAGCGCAGTGCGCAGGCAGCAAAAGAAATCAAAGGGTTAATCGATGAATCGGTTAGCCGTGTTCGCCAGGGCTCCACACTGGTGGAAAATGCGGGTACCACCATGGAAGAGATTGTTCGCTCAGTGACTCGGGTTACCGACATTATGGGTGAAATCGCTTCCGCTTCGGATGAGCAAAGCCGGGGTATTGAGCAGGTTTCACTCGCGGTAACACAGATGGATCAGGTCACTCAGCAAAACGCCGCATTAGTGGAAGAGGCAGCGGCTGCGGCTAATGCACTGGAAGAGCAAGCAGGTATGCTCTCCGATGCAGTGTCTGTTTTTCGTTTGGAGCAGGATAGCGACAACGGGGAGGGGCAGTCAGCAGATCGCAGTAGTAAGCAATTTGTCATGAAAACAGCGGCTGTTAAGGAAACCCCAGATTGTCAAACGGCGTAAAAAAGAGTGTGTTGTGGGGTGAGGCCGGATGAAACCATCACCCCAAGAGTTTGGGTCTCCTTTGACCCAGATGATTCAACGGCTGCCGCTGTCGGATGTTCACTTTCGACGCATTTGCCAACTTATTTACCAACGGGCCGGGATTGTACTGGCCGATCACAAACGGGAAATGGTCTATAACCGCCTGGTGAGGCGGTTGAGGTTGCTGGGGATTAACGATTTTGGCCAATACCTTGCTTTACTGGAGACCGATCCTAACAGTGCGGAGTGGCAGGCATTTGTTAATGCCTTGACCACCAACCTGACGGCATTTTTCCGTGAGGCGCACCATTTCCCGATTCTGGCAGAGCATGCTCGTCAGCGGCCGGGGAGTTATTCGGTCTGGAGTACGGCGGCATCGACTGGTGAAGAGCCTTATTCCATCGCCATGACATTGTGTGATGTGTTGGGAAATCGGTCGGGTTCTTGCCAGATATTGGCCAGTGATATTGATACACAAGTCCTGGAGAAAGCCACCAGTGGCGTGTATCGACAAGATGAATTGCGCTCATTGTCTGCGCAGCAAATGCAACGCTACTTTCTGCGTGGCACCGGCCCTCATCAGGGCATGGTAAGAGTGCGCCCGGAACTTGCCAATATGATTCATTTCCAGCAATTGAATCTACTCGCACCGGAATGGGCGTTGCCGGGGCAATTTGACGCTATTTTTTGTCGTAATGTGATGATTTATTTTGATAAAGAAACGCAGGAGCGCATTCTGCGTCGCTTTGTCCCTTTGCTAAAACCCGGCGGCTTGATGTTTGCAGGCCATTCGGAGAATTTCAGTCAAATTAGTCGGGAATTCTATTTGCGCGGGCAGACCGTTTATGGACTGACCAAGGAGAGGTGATGAGTAAAATCAGAGTATTGTGCGTTGATGATTCCGCGTTAATGCGCCAGTTAATGACAGAGATTATTAACAGTCACCCAGACATGGAAATGGTTGCAGCAGCACCTGATCCGTTGGTTGCCCGTGATTTGATTAAAAAATTTAATCCGCAGGTATTAACACTCGATGTTGAAATGCCACGGATGGATGGTTTGGATTTTCTTGAGAAATTAATGCGGTTACGGCCGATGCCGGTAGTGATGGTTTCATCATTAACCGGAAAAAACTCTGAGATAACCATGCGCGCGCTGGAATTGGGGGCTATCGATTTTGTCACCAAACCGCAGCTGGGTATCCGAGAAGGGATGCTGGCTTACAGCGAGTTGATTGCAGAGAAAATCCGCACGGCCGCCAAAGCTCGTTTGCCACAGCGCGGCCCGGAACATGCACCGGTGATGCTGACGCATACGCCGTTGCTCAGTAGTGAGAAACTCATTGCGATCGGCGCATCGACGGGGGGGACTGAAGCCATCCGTACCGTGTTACAACCTTTGCCTCCGACCAGCCCGGCATTGTTGATAACTCAGCATATGCCACCGGGTTTTACCCGTTCATTTGCGGAGCGGCTCAATAAATTGTGCCAAATTACCGTGAAGGAAGCAGAAGACGGTGAGCGGGTATTGCCCGGACACGCCTATATTGCACCCGGTGATCGGCACATGGAATTGGCTCGCAGTGGGGCAAACTATCAGGTGCGTATTCATGACGGGCCTGCGGTTAATCGTCATCGTCCCTCGGTCGATGTGCTTTTTCGTTCAGTGGCGCAGTATGCCGGGCGTAATGCGGTCGGTGTCATTCTGACGGGAATGGGTAATGACGGTGCTGCCGGTTTACTGGAGATGCATCGGGCAGGGGCTTATACCATTGCACAAAACGAAGCCAGTTGTGTGGTCTTCGGGATGCCGCGTGAAGCTATTGGGATGGGCGGCGTTAATGAAATCCTGGATTTGAACCAGATAAGTCAGCGCATGTTGGCACAGATAAGCAGCGGTCAAGCCCTGCGAATCTAGTAGAAATTTTCCGGTGGAAATCGGGCGTTGGTATTTAATCGCTCAGCGGTGAGCAACAAACCTTAGGAGTTGGTATGGCGGATAAGAATCTCAGATTTTTGGTGGTAGACGATTTTTCGACCATGCGTCGTATTGTCAGAAACCTGCTGAAAGAGCTGGGTTTTAACAATGTGGAAGAAGCCGAAGATGGCGTAGACGCATTGAATAAATTACGTACGGGTGGTTTTGATTTTGTGGTTTCTGACTGGAACATGCCGAATATGGATGGCCTGGACCTGTTGAAAACTATCCGTGCTGATGGGGCTCTTGGTACTCTGCCCGTTCTGATGGTCACGGCTGAAGCTAAAAAAGAGAATATCATCGCAGCAGCGCAAGCAGGTGCCAGTGGTTATGTAGTGAAACCTTTCACTGCCGCTACCTTGGAAGAGAAGCTCAATAAGATTTTTGAAAAGTTGGGTATGTAAGGAGGCGAGATGAGTAACCATCAAATGCCCGCAACAGATGCGGCATCAGCCAGTGATATAATAAGTCGTATTGGCCAACTGACGCGGATGTTACGCGACAGTTTGCGTGAGTTGGGTCTTGATCAGGCAATTGCTCAGGCGGCAGAAGCCATTCCTGATGCCCGTGACCGTCTGGACTATGTGGTTCATATGACAGCGCAGGCTGCGGAAAGAGCCTTGAACTGTGTTGAAGCAGCACAGCCGCGTCAGAATGAACTTGAGTCATCCGCTAAAGCACTAAAAGTTCGCTGGGATGAATGGTTTGAGAATCCAATCGAGCTGTCAGATGCCCGTTCTCTGGTCACTGATACCCGTGAATATCTGGATGTGGTGCCACAACATACCTCATTTACCAATGCGCAATTATTGGAAATCATGATGGCGCAGGATTTCCAAGACCTGACGGGTCAGGTTATCAAGCGCATGATGGATGTGGTGCAAGAAATTGAGAAACAGTTATTAATGGTATTGATGGAGAACATTCCTGATATGCCGTCAAAACCGCAAAAACCGACCGACAGTCTACTCAATGGGCCGCAACTGGATAAAAATGGCGCTGGCGTCATTGCCAGCCAAGACCAGGTTGATGATCTGTTAGATAGCTTGGGCTTCTAAGCGGCAGAAAATGTTTCGGGTGCAGATGAGGCAGCTTCCTCATCTGCACCACTGCTGGTTGAGCTGCAGTTCTCCGCACTTCCTTTATTTACGGCACTTCAACAATTTCCTGATGCCACTTTTGGGCTAACAACACAGCTTTGCCCGCATTGACTCGCCCGTATCCATACCATTCACTGTGACCATTTTCATCATAGCCTCCATTTTTTTCATCTATTTTGTCGCAACTGTCGCGAATGATATCTTTGACCTCTTGATAGTTCAGAGTGGGGTTGACTGAAATAATCAAAGCGGCAACACCGGCAGCACCGGGACAGGCGCTGGAAGTCCCACCAAAATTATTAATATAATTACCAAAAATATCCCCTACAGCCGTGCTAGCCCCTGGGTTATCACCATATTCACGACGCAGATCGGTGGTCCAGATACCCGTGGTTAGAGGGGCAGGGTTGCCGAACGTGGGGTCTTCATAATCGTCACTGGGAAAAGAACACCAAAGTGATTTACCATAATTGCTGTAAATGGATCGGGTACTCCGATCATTACAAGCCGCGACAGCAATAACCGATTCATAACTGGCGTAACCATCTATCTCGACGGATTCATTGCCGTTACCGGCTGCAAAAAGGACGACACACCCCTTGCCTTTGCGCCCTTTATCAATAGCATAATCAATAGCCATACGAGTCAATGCTGGCAGTGCGGCCACAACGTCATGTTGAGGATCATCTGAGTTAGCCGACAAACTGCCTTTCGGCCCCCAACTGCAAGAGATAACATCAGCCCCATGATCAGCGGCCCATACGAAAGCAAGAGCTTCATCTAACGAGCCTAACCCGCTAACTTGACGTATTGGCATAAGGTTAGCTTCTGGTGCCACACCAGAGGCACCATAGCGGCCATCGGCACAGGCCACCCCTGCACATGGCGTACCGTGAGTATCATATTTGCCCGGTGTAGGATCATCATCGATGTTGGTACCAGATAGGCTACAAGGATGGAGTATCTTTCCTTCACGACTAAACTCCGGATGACCCATATCGAAACCGTCATCAATGACGGCGATAGTTGTGCCTTTGCCTAAGGTGATTTTGTGCGCGTTTTCAACATTGGCGCTGGCGTCAACCTCAACTTCATGGCGCACGGTGGTTTTCTTTAAATGCCACTGGTTAGGGTGAATGATTTTGTGTTCTTTGTGATAAATTAATTCAGGATGACAATACTTAATATCCTTTCTATTTAAAATGTTTTCGGCAATAGTAAAAGTGCCGTCGCCGGTGTCTTCTTGTGCTGAAACAAAATAAGCATTTTTAAGAAATGCTATTTTCATCTTAACAGTGAGCGTATATCCACATATTATTTTTTCGCATTCAGATTCGGATAAATCATCATTGAATTGAACGAATATATTTTCTGTATAAATAAATGGCTGTTTGCTATTTTCAGTTTTAAATCCATACCCGGCGAACCTGACCATTTTATTATTAGCGATAGCTTTCTTGATCTCACTCACTCTATCCGTGGGGGCATCGATGCTGACAACATAGGTATTGGCACTTGGAATTCTGAAAATAATTTTATATTTTATAGTGTTATCGTTGATGGCGCTGAGCATCATGGTGGAGAAAATCTTCTCTGGATGCATCCTTATAACAAGGGTATGAGCCGATTTTATTATTGAGATGATTTTTCTTTCATTGTTCAAAACATCATAAGTAACGTCAAATCTTTTCATTTTAATTTCCCTTTAATATGAATGTTATGATTTTACTATTATCTGGATAGCTATTATTCAGATGTGGAGAAATGGCTGGAGCCAAAACTGTTTATATAACACTCAATCTGTCTATATACTCAACAAGCGCGTTTTAAATGCTCAATTAACTTAATAATAGGTGCAATGTCATTTTCATATCATAACAACCTTAGCTATGCGGGCATTTGACGTGCAAGGCATCTTTTACTTATAAATCCACTCCAATCTATGCTGATGGAATGCACTCATCCGAGAAATAACCCCCTAATTGCAGCGTTGTTCCATCCATAGGCTAACTAAATGTTTGTCATGCTACGCATATTAATTTTCTCTTAGATGGGAACGCTTACGCTGAACAGGAACATTTACGCTAACAGAAGCCATTGCTGTGGCTGAAGATAGCGATGCGGACAAAAGCGAGGAACCCACAGCCCATAAGCTGGAGAAGGCTCGCGAGAAAGGCCAGATACCGCGTTCACGCGAACTGACCTCGATGCTGATGCTCGGGGCCGGTTTGGCTATTCTGTGGGTTTCGGGGGAATCGATGGCGCGTCAACTGGCTGCCATGATTGCTCAGGGGTTGCATTTTGATCACGGCCTTATCAGTGATGATAAGCAAATGCTGCGCCAAATTGGCATGTTACTCAGGCAAACGCTGATAGCGCTGATACCCATTTTTGCCGGATTGGTCATAGTGGCAATGGCGGTACCGATGCTACTGGGTGGTGTACTGTTTAGCGGCGAGTCAATCAAATTTGACCTCAAGCGGATGAGTCCGATTGCCGGTTTAAAGCGGATGTTCTCCTCTCAGGCGCTGGCTGAACTGCTAAAAGCCATCTTGAAAGCGACACTGGTGGGGTGGGTTACCGGCATATTTCTCTGGCATAACTGGCCCGATATGATGCGGTTAATGGCCGCTCCTCCGGTGGCCGCCTTAGGTGATGCGCTCCACTTGATTATTTTCTGTGGGCTAGTGGTGGTTTTAGGTTTGACCCCCATGGTCGGTTTTGATGTGTTTTTCCAAATAACCAGCCATATTAAAAAGTTACGTATGACCAAACAGGAAATACGTGATGAGTTCAAGGATCAAGAAGGTGATCCTCATGTGAAAGGGCGTATCCGCCAGCAGCAACGGGCCATGGCCCGCCGGCGGATGATGGCTGATGTGCACAAAGCTGATGTGATAGTGACTAACCCGACTCACTATGCTGTTGCGTTGCAATACAACGAAGCCAAAATGAGTGCGCCAAAAGTCCTGGCGAAAGGGGCGGGAGCCGTGGCGCTGCGCATTCGTGAATTGGGCGCTGAACATCGCATTCCTTTATTAGAAGCTCCGCCGCTGGCCAGGGCATTATTCCGGCACAGCGAAGTGGGTCAACATATTCCTGCCACCCTTTATGCGGCAGTAGCTGAAGTCCTTGCCTGGGTGTATCAGCTGAAACGCTGGAAGCGGGAAGGTGGGCTAATCCCGAAAAAACCTGAACATCTGCCGGTACCGGAAGGGCTGGATTTTGCAACAGAAGAGAGTGAGACTGACTAATGGCTAATTTGGCCGCCCTGCTTCGTTTACCGGGCAATTTCAAAGATACGCAGTGGCAAATTCTTGCTGGGCCAATCTTAATCCTCATGATCTTGTCGATGATGGTGCTGCCACTGCCGCCTTTCGTCCTTGATTTGCTGTTTACCTTCAACATCGCGCTGTCCATCATGGTGTTGCTGGTTGCGATGTTTACTCAGCGTACTTTGGATTTTGCTGCATTCCCGACTATTCTGTTGTTCTCGACTTTACTGCGTTTATCCCTAAACGTGGCCTCTACTCGTATTATTCTGATGGATGGGCATACCGGTGCTGCGGCAGCAGGACGGGTGGTTGAAGCATTTGGCCATTTCCTGGTGGGCGGTAACTTCGCCATCGGTATCGTGGTCTTTGTTATTTTAGTGATCATCAACTTTATGGTCATCACCAAAGGGGCTGGGCGTATTGCTGAAGTTGGCGCACGTTTTGTTCTCGATGGTATGCCCGGTAAGCAGATGGCCATCGACGCCGACTTAAACGCCGGTTTGATTGGTGAAGACGAAGCGAAAAAGCGCCGCTCTGATGTGACACAAGAAGCGGACTTCTACGGTTCAATGGACGGGGCCAGTAAGTTTGTTCGTGGTGATGCTGTTGCTGGGTTACTGATTATGGTCATTAACGTGGTCGGGGGCCTGTTAGTCGGGGTACTTCAGCACAATATGGCTGTGGGTCATGCAGCTGAAACCTATACATTGTTGACCATTGGTGACGGCTTGGTTGCGCAAATCCCGGCATTGGTTATCTCCACCGCCGCGGGTGTTATTGTTACCCGAGTGAGCACTGATCAGGATGTCGGCCAGCAAATGGTCACCCAGTTGTTCAACAACCCGCGGGTGATGGTGTTGAGTGCTGCCGTATTGGGTTTACTGGGTATGGTGCCCGGTATGCCTAACTTTGTGTTTCTGCTATTCACCGCGGCCTTATTGGCTCTGGCCTGGCGGTTACGGGGTAAACAGTCGCAGCAACCGGCAGCCGCAGAAGCACCGGTTATGCAGGATCAACAACAAGCGACGGAAGCCACCTGGTCAGATGTTCAACTGGAAGATCCTCTGGGTATGGAAGTCGGCTATCGCCTAATCCCGATGGTCGATTTCCAGCAAAATGGTGAGTTACTCGGGCGTATTCGCAGTATCCGCAAAAAGTTTGCTCAGGAAATGGGCTATCTGCCGCCGGTGGTTCATATCAGGGATAATCTGGAACTCCCGCCTGCGAGTTATCGGATCCTCATGAAAGGGGTCGAGATTGGCAGTGGCGAAGCCCATCCGGGCCGCTGGCTGGCGATCAACCCGGGTAATGCGGTTGGGACATTGCCTGGCGAAGCGACACAAGATCCTGCCTTTGGTTTGGCTGCGGTCTGGATTGAAAGTGCATTACGTGAACAAGCACAGATTCAAGGGTTTACCGTGGTTGAGGCCAGTACGGTCGTCGCCACACATTTGAATCACCTGATCAGTCAATATGCGAGTGACTTGTTCGGTCGTCAGGAAACCCAGCAGTTGTTAGATAGGGTTTCACAAGAGATGCCGAAGCTGACCGAGGACTTTATTCCCGGAGTGGTGACTTTAACCACGCTGCATAAGGTGCTGCAAAACCTGTTACTGGAGCGAGTCTCCATTCGTGATATGCGCACCATTATTGAGACGCTTGCCGAGCATGCGCCAAATCAAACCGACCCTTATGAGTTAACCGCGGTGGTACGCGTCGCGCTGGGCCGCTCAATTGCCCAGCAGTGGTTCCCTGGTACCGGTGAGATTCAAGTCATTGGGTTGGATGCAGCCTTAGAGCGTTTGTTATTACAAGCACTGCAAGGTGGTAGCGGTTTAGAGCCGGGGCTGGCTGACCGTCTACTGGAACAATCCAAGCAAGCGCTGCAACGTCAAGAGATGCTGGGCGCTCCGCCAGTGTTGTTGGTTAACCACGCACTGCGTGCATTATTAGCCCGCTTCTTGCGCCGCAGCCTGCCGCAGATGGTGGTGCTGTCTAATCTGGAGATCGGCGACAATCGTCAAATCCGCATGACCTCAACCATTGGAGCTGCCTGATGCTGACTTGTCTTTCCCGAAGAGTCCTGGTGGGCTTATTTTCAATCGGAATATTGCCATTAAATGCAATAGCTTCAGGCTCTTGGGTTGCCGAAGATATTGGTGTTACTCAGAGTTTTCGCGGTGTGGCAATCTCTGCCAAACCGCTACAATCACCGGTTGCACTGGCTCAAGAAAATGCGCGAATTGTATCGATAAGTTGGCGCTACCAATTAATGTCAGCAGCACCAGATGGTTTACAAGTTAAATTATGTACGCCAAGCCGCTGTATGCCACTTGAGGGTGGCAGCGGGCTGAGTCGTGGATTGGCCGGAGAAGCGGCTGCGACTCAGCTGACATTTATCTACTTTATCGCAGGAAAAGGGCGGGTCAATCCGCCACTGCAAGTCATTAATAACCAGGTCATCGTCAATTATCGTTGAATCCAAAATGGATAAGTGAAGGCGCAACACATAGGAAGTAGCATCATGCTGCTTAGCTGTTTTGCCTGCGCTGTTGAATGTACTGACATCGCCATGACACCGCAAAAAACCAAACTCAATAGTACACTCTGTTTTTTCATATACCCTCCTTTAAACTAAGCCAACGGTTGCTTAGCCTTGTCAGATTAATACCTCGTGAAAAATGGAGAGAGTCTATTTTATGAGGCGGATGTAAGCTATTTTGATAATAAGAATATATCGCCATATATATTCAGGTTAAATATAACCTGTCATTAAATTAACCAGCTAATATTACCATTATAACTTGTTTTGCATTTTATTTGTTACCGCTGTTGTTTTTAATATTTTAATTTCCTTTTTTTAAGTTCTGCTATTCTATTATTGGTGTTTGCGATAATGAAGAAGAGGCCATTTCTTTTCGCCGTTTTCATTTCTGTTATTTAAGTAAATATTGCCGCGTTAATTTATATCTAAGGGGTACATTAATGTATTCATTTTTTAATGCACTAACTATGACTAAAATAATTTCCAAGTTAATATTGTTGACTGGTTTAATATTTGGCATATTTACTTATGGGTTCTCACAGCAATATTATTTTAATTCAGAAGAGTTTGATAACCCTGCTGACCACAATGAAACCATCAATAAAATGATCAATACCGGAACCAGTCTGGCGGCGTCGGGTAATGCATCCAATATTGCCAGGTCAATGGTAAATGATGCGGCAAATCAGGAAATAAAACACTGGTTAAGTAGATTCGGGACGGCTCAGGTTAATGTTAACTTGGATAAAAAATTCTCCCTCAAAGAAAGTTCTCTTGATTGGTTGTTGCCTTGGTATGACTCTGCTTCGTATATCTTTTTTAGTCAGTTGGGTATAAGAAATAAAGACAGTCGCAATACCCTTAATATCGGCGCTGGGGTGCGTACCTTCCAACAAAGCTGGATGTATGGTTTTAACACTTTCTATGACAATGATATGACCGGGCACAATCATCGTCTTGGCGTGGGTGCAGAAGCCTGGACTGATTATTTACAGTTATCGGCTAATGGTTATTTTCGTCTCAATGGATGGCATCAATCTCGTGATTTCGTTGACTATAATGAGCGCCCGGCAAGCGGAGGTGATATTCACGCTAAAGCGTATTTACCTGCACTTCCACAGTTGGGTGGAAAATTAAAATATGAGCAATATCATGGTGAGCGGGTGGCTTTGTTTGATAAAGATAACCTGCAAAGTAACCCTTATGCGGTGACCGCAGGGCTTATCTATACGCCGATCCCCTTTATTACTCTGGGGGTCGATCAACGAATGGGAAAAAGTCGGCAGCATGAAACACAATGGAATTTACAAATGGATTATCGACTGGGGGAAAGTTTCCGTTCGCAGTTTAGCCCCGCAGCAGTGGCCGGAACCCGTTTACTGGCTGAGAGCCGTTATAATCTGGTTGAACGAAATCCAAATATTGTTCTGGAATACCAAAAACAGAATACTTTCAAATTAGCATTCTCACCTGCCGTACTCTCCGGCCTGCCGGGGCAGGTTTATTCCGTTGGTGCACAAATACAGTCTCAATCTGCACTACAACGTATTCTCTGGAATGATGCGCAATGGGTTGCTGCCGGCGGAAAATTAATACCCGTCAGTGCAACAGATTACAATGTGGTGTTACCGCCTTATAAACCGATGGCACCAGCGAGTCGTACTGCGGGGAAAGCTGGTGAGAGCGAACCGGCGGTTAATACCTATACCCTCATCGCAACGGCTATCGATAACCGGGGCAATAGTTCTAACCCCTCGACATTGACCGTAATTGTGCAGCAACCTCAGTTTGTTATCACCTCGGAGGTGACTGATGATGGTGCACTTGCTGATGGCAGTACGCCCATCACGGTGAAATTTACAGTGACTGATAGTGATAGTTCGCCGATTGTCGGGCAAGAGGGGGTGATAACCACCAGTAATGGCGCGCTTCCCAGTAAAGTCACGGAAAAAACCGATGCGCAGGGCGTGATAAGCATTGCATTAACTAGCACCACTGCTGGGGTGTCAGTGGTCACTTTAGATATTCAGGGGCAACAGTCTACTACTGATGTGCGATTTGCCGTGCTGCCGCCAGATGCCACAAACTCAAGTTTTAACGTTTCCACAGCTGATATTGTTGCCGATGGTACTATGTCATCGCTACTATCATTTATACCGCGTAATAAAAATAATGAGTTTGTCAGCGGAATAAAAGATCTTGAATTTATTCAAAGTGGTGTGTCGATAAATATCGGTACGATCACCGAAAATGCTGACGACTATACCGCCAATGTGGTGGGGAATTCCGTTGGAAATGTCGACATCACGCCGCAGGTGGATGGGGTGCCATTTAGCTCGTTGCAGAAAACAATTACCTTATATCCGATACCAAAGATAACCGGTATTAAGGTGAACGGTGAGCAATTTGCCACAGATAAAAGCTTCCCCAAAACTATCTTCCAGGGTGCTACGTTCCAATTGGAGATGAATGATAATGTGACAAATAATACCCAGTATGACTGGACATCATCCTATGCGGCCAGCGCGTCGGTTGATAGTCAGGGTCAGGTCAAGATTGCCTATAAGACCTATAGCAGCACCGTCATTGTGACGGCAAAAAGTAAAAAATTCCCGACTTATACGGCAACCTATCAATTCAAACCTAATTTGTGGGTCTTCATGGGAAGCAGTTCGCTGATGGATAGTTTAGCTGCGAGTAGAGCGTGTCAGCAGCTTGGTGATTTCGTAGCGCTGATTGAGTCCTCGCGCGCCACCAATGGCGGCACGCGTTCAGCTGACGCTACTTTGTGGGGCGAGTGGGGGAGTTTGGCCGCCTATAGTTCAAGCTGGCCAACAGGCAATTATTGGACCAAAACGACCAGCACAGATTTTGTCGCCATGGATATGACTAGTGGTGCATTGCAGGGAGCATCGGTGTCATCAGCATATCCACTGTGCTCGGAGCCTCAATAGTACTAAATACCAATCTTGCGGCCCAGCAAACTGGCACCTTTAGAGTGACCATCTGGCCCATACAAGGATTGGCCGTGGCGTGTATTTAACACCGCCAGCGCCTGAGTATTATGCTCAATATGTTGTTGCAGCAAAAGCCCGTTATGCAGGTTGCCGTAGCGCAGGCCTTCGGCCAGTTCCAAAATACGTTGCCAGCGCTCTGCTAATGCAGTGACGTTGCTGTAGGGCGCTTGAATATTGATACTTTTTTCGGTGGTGAGCCGGGTCTGGTCCAGATAAGCCAAGGTCGCTAAAATTGAACTTTTTTGTTCAGTCACGCCTTGCAACACGATACCTTGAATCCGACCGGAGCACAGCAGTTGCTGCTCTTGCGCTACTACGGTTTTCAGCGATTCAAGCAGTTCCAGTTGCTGGTCCAGATTGGTTTGTAATCTTTCCACCACCACCTATCCTTTTACGGTTAATAATTTTACGGTCAACGATTGTTGTTACGTTTAGCTATTCTTCAGGTCATCGGCAACATTTTTGAGCAAGGCATCGGCAATTTTACCGGTATCCATGGTCAGTTGGCCTGAACGGATCGCCTGTTTTAAGGTTTCTACACGTTCTACATTGATGTCCTGGCTGCCCGGTTGCATCAGTTTTGCCTGCGCATCACTCAATTTAACCTCAGTACCACTTACCGGTGTTTTTGATTGAGCGGAAGGTTTACGCGTTTGTTGCGCAATATCACTGGTTTCCCGTGGCTGCACTTGTGTTACCGGTAATAGTGGTTGAGTGCGATCAATACTCATGTTCTGTTGCTCCCTCTATAGCGGGATTGACGTTTATCGACCCGCAAGACTTTTATCTTTCAGTAAAAGAATGGCGGGATTGTCACTTTTTACCCGCAAATAACTGCATATTAGGGTTATCGGCACAGGTTAAAAAAACTTTAATAACTATAACATAATACGAACGGTGCCATCGTCGGCCACGGTGCCACTGACGATTTGGCCTGATGCCATGCGCACCCGAACAGTATCTTGAATGGCCGCATTATTCATCGCTTTACCATTACTGTTAACATTAAACCCTTCACCCTGTGCCAAGACCTGCACATCTTGCCCTGCTTTTATTATCCACAGGCGGCGCAACATATTGCGTGTTAGCGGTTGGCCAGCATTGATTTGTCGCAAGCTGACCGCACCTTGAGCAAAGTTGGGTTCCAATAACGCGCCGGGAGGCAGGGTATCGAGCCGACCTTTTTTCATTTCGATATCTTGCGGTGTAATTTTTGCACCTGCTGCCAGTTGACGAGCCGCCACTGCATAATGACCACTGACTTGTACTTGGGTCTGAATAAAACGCCGCACACCATCACAACGGACCGACAGACTAATATTGCCCCAAGGGCGGGCATTAGCCGGTAGCGTTATCTCCGGCATATCACATTGTGGCCACTGGTTCTGCGGGGTTTTAATCACCACGTTAACCTGGCTCTCTTTATCCGGATATTGCTGTTGGAAGAATTGATTTACCTGCACTGATAAATCTGTCGCCATCGCTTGATGAGTGACGGCTTGACTCAGCAACAGCACCCCCAATGCACATTTTATGACGCCATTTCTGTTCATTGCCATCCATCTCTTCTCCGTCTACACAACCCGGTAACACCGAGTCGGCCCCTGTTACCCACTAGTGTACCTGTACCTCGCTGAGGTTAAGGGAACAAATAGCAACGCATTTTGCCCTTATTCTGACGATAGGCTTCCCTGTACGGCGTTTATGCTGTCGGCTCCAAATTCTAACCTTGTGGGGGGACTATGCTCGACAAACTGGACGGTGCTCTGCGTTTTCAACAAGAGGCGCTTAATTTGCGCGCGCAACGACAGGAGATCCTGTCGTCCAATATTGCTAATGCGGATACACCCGGCTTTCAGGCACGTGATATTGATTTCTCCAGCCAACTGAAAAAAGTCATGGAGCAAGGACGTGCCAGCGGTACCGGGGTGTCGCTCAGTTTGACGTCAGCCCGTCATATCCCGGCAAGTACAGTTCAGCCACCTGATCTTGATTTGTTATTCCGTGTCCCGGATCAGCCATCAATGGATGGCAACACGGTAGATATGGACCGTGAACGTACGAATTTTGCCGATAACAGCCTGAAATATCAGACCGATTTGACCGTTCTTGGCGGCCAGATCAAAGGGATGATGTCAGTGTTACAACAAGGATAAGACGTATGTCTTTACTGAATATTTTTGATATTGCCGGTTCTGCATTATCAGCCCAATCGCAGCGGTTGAACGTTAGCGCCAGTAACATGGCGAACGCCGACAGCGTCACCGGTCCAGACGGTCAACCTTACCGCGCCAAGCAAGTGGTGTTTCAGGTGGCGGCTCAGCCGGGGCAAGAAACGGGCGGCGTACGTGTGGCACAGATAATCGATGATCCGGCACCGGATCGCTTGGTCTTTCAACCCGGCAATCCGCTGGCTGATGCCAAGGGGTATGTTCGTATGCCAAACGTTGATGTGACCGGCGAGATGGTGAACACCATTTCAGCTTCGCGCAGTTATCAAGCCAACGTTGAAGTATTGAATACGACCAAATCGTTGATGCTCAAGACGCTGACACTGGGTCAATAACAGGAGCCTGCATAAATGGCCATTACGAATTCCCTGACCGATAGTGATTACGGTATTAACAGCACTACCGGTACCAGTTCGACCACCGGCAGTAGCAGCCAAGATCTGCAAAACAGTTTCCTGACATTGTTGGTGGCACAGTTAAAGAATCAGGACCCGACCAACCCAATGCAAAACAACGAGTTGACTACGCAATTAGCGCAAATCAACACCGTGAGCGGCATTGAAAAGTTGAATACCACGCTGGGTTCTATCTCCGGTCAGATTGATAACAGCCAATCCTTGCAGGCGAGCAGCCTGATTGGTCGTGGTGT
The DNA here is from genome assembly GCF_030433455.1 of Yersinia sp. 22-579. Classification (NCBI taxonomy): domain Bacteria; kingdom Pseudomonadati; phylum Pseudomonadota; class Gammaproteobacteria; order Enterobacterales; family Yersiniaceae; genus Yersinia; species Yersinia sp. 22-579. Next base: position 112,569 of record NZ_JAUJTZ010000014.1, read on the forward strand.
GATGGTTCCGGGAACCAACGTCTTGGCTGGCAGCAAAGATGGCGTTGTGACGACAACACCGTTTGGTGTTGAGCTGGAGCGTGCCGCAGACAAAGTGACGGCCACTATCACCGACAGCAATGGCGTGGCTGTCCGAACCATTGAAATTGGCGGCCTGACGGCGGGTGTGCATGCCTTTACCTGGGATGGTTCGCTGGAAGCTGGCGGCAATGCACCGGATGGCGCTTATACCGTCACTATCAGTGCGACTAATGGGGGCGCACAAGTGGTTGCCACACCATTGAGTTATGCCATTGTCAACGGCGTCACCCGTGGTGGCGACGGCCCTAAATTGGATCTCGGCCTGGCAGGCACTATCACGATGGATAAGGTCCGTCAGATTTTGTAAGCCGGTTATTGAACTGAAGCAGTAATCAAAAACATTAGGGTGAAGCAATCATTCGAACTGATTCACCATCATTTTTACAAGTAGCGTTTGATATGTCATCAATGCTTAAGGTCTTTCACGGACCCCGAATCTAACGGAGAAGAAAATGGGCTTTTCTCAAGCAGTCAGCGGTTTGAACGCAGCGTCCAGTAACCTGGATGTGATCGGTAACAACATCGCCAACTCGGCGACGTCAGGTTTTAAAGCCGGCTCAGTTTCTTTTGCCGATATGTTTGCCGGCTCTCAGACCGGGATGGGCGTTAAAGTCGCAGGCATCACTCAGGACTTTAACGATGGTACCACCACCACCACTAACCGCCGTCTGGATCTGGCTATTAGTCAAAGTGGTTTTTTCCGTATGCAAGACAGCAGTGGCGGTGTGTTATATGCCCGTAACGGCCAGTTTAAACTGGATGAGAACCGCAATATCGTCAATATGCAGGGCCTGAGCTTAACCGGCTACCCGGCAACCGGTACCCCGCCGACCGTACAGCAAGGGGCGAACCCGGTAGCGCTGTCTGTTCCGCAGAATATGATCCCGGCAAAAGCAACCACTTCAGGTGTGATGGTCGCTAACCTGACCTCGACCCACGATGTCATTCCAGCGGCAACCACCTTTGATCCAGACAAACCTGAGACCTACAGTTTTGTTAATAACATGACCACCTTTGATAGCCTGGGTAACCGCCACGAAATCAATGTGTTCTACGTTAAACGTAGTGAAAGCACCACGGCGGGTAACTCGTGGGATGTTTACACCTTAGACAGCAGTGCCAAGCCAGCCGAAACGGCGGCCAAGCGCGGTTCTATGACCTTTGATACCAACGGCGCACTGCAAAGTGTCACCAATGGTACTAATCCAGCCAGCACCACTGATTTTACCTTGACCATCCCAATGGGTGTGGTTAACGGTGCGCCAGCACAAACCTTCGCGCTGAGCGTAGCGGGTAGCAAACAACAAAATACCGGCACAGATAGCATTGTGACTCAGAACCAGACGGGTTACGCCGCAGGTGAGTTCACCGGTTTCCAGATCAATAATGATGGCTCCATAATGGGAACCTATTCCAACTCACAAACCCAGTTGCTTGGTCAAATCGTGATGGTCAACTTTGCCAACCCTGAAGGTTTGTCATCCGAAGGCGATAACGTATGGAAAGAAACACTTTCATCCGGTAACCCAATCCTTGGGACGGCGGGCAGTGGCGGTTTCGGTACATTGACCAGCGGCGCACTGGAATCCTCTAACGTGGATTTGAGTAAAGAACTGGTCAATATGATTGTGGCGCAGCGTAACTACCAGTCTAACGCGCAAACCATCAAAACCCAGGATCAGATCTTACAAACTCTGGTTAACCTGCGTTAATCGAACTGACGGGACTCGCTCATGGATCACGCAATATATACCGCAATGGGGGCTGCACGGCAGTCACTCGAACTGCAAGCGGTTACCGCTAATAACCTGGCCAATGCCTCGACGCCGGGTTTTCGCTCGCAGTTGGCGGCGATGCGGGCTGTGCCTATTGATGGGCCAAGTATGGCCACTCGGACCATGGTCACAGCATCGACCCCCGGCGTAGATATCAGCCAGGGGACGATGAACTACAGCGGTCGCCCGTTGGATGTGGCCTTGCAGCAAGATGGCTATTTGGCGGTTCGACTGCCCGATGGCACTGAGGCTTATACCCGTAACGGGAATATTCAAATCTCAGCTGATGGGCAAATGACGGTACAGGGTTACCCGTTAATGGGTGATAACGGCCCGATTGAAGTGCCTCCGCAAGCGGCTGTCACCATTGCTGCCGATGGTACTATTTCGGCGCTGAACGCCGGTGACTCACCGAATACCATCGCGCAGCTTGGGCAGATTAAACGGGTTAGAGCAACAGCGGGTGAAGTGATGCACGGTGATGACGGCTTGTTCCATCTGACACCTGAGACACAGCAGGCGCGGGGTGCTCAGTTGGCGAATGACCCGCTTATCAAGATTATGCCGGGCGTGCTGGAAGGCAGTAACGTGAAAGCGGTTGAAGCCATGACCGACATGATTGCCAATGCCCGTAGTTTCGAAATGCAGATGAAAGTCATCCACAGTGTGGATGAAAACGAACAGCGCGCTAATCAACTGTTAGCAATGAGCTAAGCGCCTAAGCGCAGAGGAATAAACTGATGATCCGATCACTCTGGATTGCCAAAACCGGCTTGGATGCCCAGCAGACCAATATGGATGTTATCGCCAACAACCTGGCGAACGTCAGCACCAATGGCTTTAAACGCCAACGGGCGGTTTTTGAAGATTTGTTATACCAAACCATGCGTCAACCGGGAGCACAATCTTCCGAGCAGACCACCTTGCCATCGGGTTTGCAGATTGGTACCGGTGTTCGTCCGGTTGCCACTGAGCGTTTGCACAGTCAGGGTAACCTGTCCAAAACCGATAACAGCAAAGATATCGCCATCAAAGGTGAGGGGTTCTTCCAGGTGCAAATGCCTGATGGCACCAATGCCTATACCCGCGATGGGTCTTTTCAGGTTGACCAAAATGGTCAGTTGGTGACATCGGGTGGTTTTCAGGTGCAACCGGCTATTACCATTCCAGCGAATGCGTTAAGCATGACGGTTGGGCGCGACGGTATCGTCAGCGTGACTTTGCCGGGGCAAACAGCTATCCAGCAAGTTGGGCAACTGACATTGACGACCTTCATCAACAACAGTGGTCTGGAAAGTGTTGGTGAGAACCTGTATCAGGAAACTGCCAGTTCCGGTGCACCGAATGAAACTACGCCGGGTCTGAACGGCGGCGGCTTGTTGTATCAGGGGTATGTTGAGACGTCTAACGTCAATGTGGCGGAAGAGTTAGTCAACATGATCCAGACGCAGCGCGCCTATGAAATAAACAGTAAAGCGGTTTCAACTTCAGATCAGATGTTGCAAAAACTGACACAGCTGTAAATCCGCTCTCGGGGGGCAATGATGTCCCCTGATTGCCGCAGAATAATGAGTCTTTGGGGCTGACCTTGCCAGCCTCCAACAGGTTACAGGACAGATAATCAGAGATGGATAGAAAGCCGCTGCGTAAATTAGCTGAGTTGAGATGGGTGGGGGCGCCTTTGATGGCGACGCTGCTACTCAATGGCTGCGCGTATATTCCGCACAAATCACTAGTAGATGGTTCGACGTCTGCCCAGCCTGCTCCTGCCAGTGCGCCGCTGCCGAATGGCTCTATTTTCCAGGCTGCCCAGCCGATGAACTATGGTTATCAGCCACTGTTCGAAGACCGTCGCCCACGTAATATCGGTGATACGCTGACGATTACTTTGCAGGAAAATGTCAGTGCCAGCAAAAGTTCTTCAGCTAATGCGAGCCGCAATGGTTCTAGCAAATTTGGTGTTGCTACTGCTCCTCGCTATCTCGAAGGGTTACTGGGTAATGCACGCGCGGATATGGATATTTCTGGTGATAACACCTTTGGTGGCAAAGGTGGCGCCAATGCGAACAACACCTTCAGTGGCACTATCACGGTGACCGTTGATCAAGTGCTGGCTAACGGCAACTTGCATGTGGTGGGTGAGAAACAGATAGCCATTAATCAGGGCACCGAATTCATTCGCTTCTCTGGGGTAGTCAACCCGCGCACCATCAGCGGCAGCAATACCGTGACCTCAACTCAGGTGGCAGATGCACGTATCGAGTATGTGGGTAATGGTTATATCAATGAAGCGCAAACCATGGGCTGGTTGCAGCGGTTCTTCCTTAACGTTTCGCCATACTAAGAGGCCCATTGATGCGTAAACAGTCACTTATCACTCAATTTATACTGCAGCTTGTTGTGCTGTTCACGCTGGTGTCATCACCGGCGTCAGCCGAGCGTATCCGCGATTTGGTGACCGTTCAGGGCGTGCGCGATAACGCATTAATTGGTTATGGCCTGGTGGTCGGTTTAGATGGTTCCGGTGACCAAACCATGCAAACACCGTTTACCACGCAAAGTCTGAGTAACATGTTGTCCCAATTGGGGATTACCGTGCCACCGGGCACCAATATGCAGCTTAAAAACGTAGCCGCAGTGATGGTTACCGCTAAGTTACCGGCGTTTTCCCGTGCCGGGCAAACCATTGATGTGGTGGTGTCTTCAATGGGGAATGCCAAAAGTATTCGTGGTGGTACGCTGCTGATGACCCCGCTAAAAGGGGTCGATAATCAGGTTTATGCCCTGGCTCAGGGTAACGTATTAGTGGGCGGGGCGGGTGCATCTTCTGGTGGTAGCAGTGTTCAGGTCAACCAATTGACGGGTGGGCGCATCAGCAATGGTGCGACTATTGAACGCGAACTGCCAACCACCTTTGGCACCGATGGGGTGATAAATCTGCAATTGAATACTGAAGATTTCACCACAGCACAGCAGGTCAGTGATGCCATTAACCGCCAACGTGGCTTTGGTTCTGCCACCGCCATCGACGCCCGGACTATTCAGGTTTTGGTGCCGCGCGGCAACAGTTCGCAAGTGCGTTTCCTGGCGGATATCCAGAATATCCCGGTGAATATTGATGCAGGCGATGCCAAGGTCATTATCAACTCCCGTACTGGCTCGGTGGTGATGAACCGCAATGTGGTGCTGGACTCCTGCGCTGTAGCGCAAGGGAACCTGTCGGTAGTGGTGGATAAACAAAATACCGTCAGTCAACCTGATACACCTTTCGGTGGTGGTCAGACGGTGGTGACACCGAATACTCAGATTTCCGTTCAGCAACAAGGTGGCGTATTGCAGCGCGTTAATGCCAGCCCAAATCTGAATAATGTGGTTCGGGCTTTGAACTCACTGGGCGCAACCCCGATTGATTTAATGTCTATCTTGCAGGCGATGCAAAGTGCTGGCTGCTTACGGGCTAAATTGGAAATTATCTAATGAGTGATTTGATGGCAAGGTCCGGCAGCGCTAATGAAATGTTCGGGGCGGCTTATGATACCCAATCACTGAACAGCTTAAAACGCGATGCGGCAAGAGATCCCGATGGCAACCTAAAGAAGGTTGCACAGCAGGTGGAGGGGATGTTTGTGCAGATGATGCTGAAAAGCATGCGTTCTGCTTTGCCGCAAGATGGCGTTATGAACAGTGATCAAACCCGGCTCTATACCTCAATGTATGACCAACAGATTGCTCAGCAAATGTCGGTCAAAGGGTTAGGGCTGGCGGATATGATGGTGGAGCAGCTTTCGGGTACCACTTCACCGAGTGAAACTGCCGGTACAGTGCCAATGATGTTGGATAACGAAGTCTTGCAAACCCTGCCTGCGCAGGCATTGGAGCAAATGGTGCGTCGGGCAATACCGACACCACCGGCCAACAATTCAGCGTCACTGCCACAAAGCACCGGTAACTTCGTCGCACGTATGTCGATTCCGGCACAAATTGCCAGCCAACAGAGTGGTATTCCGCATCAGCTTATTATGGCGCAGGCCGCGTTGGAATCTGGTTGGGGTCAGCGAGAGATCCCAACAGCTGATGGCAAAAGCAGCTACAACGTCTTTGGTATCAAAGCAGGCAGCAACTGGGATGGCCCGGTCAGTGAAATCACCACTACGGAATATGAGCAAGGTGTGGCCAAGAAAACCAAAGCCCGTTTCCGGGTTTATGGTTCCTACGTCGAGGCTGTCAGTGATTATGTCAAATTGCTGACGCAAAATCCGCGCTACGCCAATGTCGCTGCTGCCCAAAGCCCTGAACAAGGCGCGCATGCTTTGCAACGTGCCGGTTATGCGACTGATCCGCAATATGCCCAAAAATTGGTGAGTGTCATTCAGCAAATGAAGAATGCCGGCGAACAGGCGGTAAAAGCCTACAACAGCGATCTGAGCCAGCTGTTCTAATAGGCTATTTTACATGGCATTTTGGGGTTGGGCAGTGTTTGGACTCCAAAATCTCCAATATCTATTGGTGAGGGAGGATAGGCAGAAGAGTAAAGCGTCCGCGCCAGGTAGGGCGCGGCTCGAGCCCCCAGGGAGGCTTGTTTTAACAAAAGAAGTACGGCGTCTTTATGATCTGCCTGTCCTCACTGTAACGTACGCGACTTTATTCATTGGTTTTACTGGCAATAACACCCATATTTTCACTCAAGTTTTCCAAACTCGGGCCGATACTCTGAATAGGCTGTGCGGGGGCTTAGGTTTCCTCAGGCAGTATCCCCATATTAATAAATGCAGGTGTGCGATGTGAATCGCCTGCGGTAAAAGGATCTCTTCATGTCCAATAGTTTAATGAATACTGCGATGAGTGGTCTGAGCGCAGCACAATATGCCCTGAGCACCGTCAGTAATAACATCACCAATTTCCAGGTAGCCGGTTATAACCGTCAGAACACCATTTTTGCACAAAATGGTGGGACATTAAGCCCAGCGGGTTTTATTGGTAACGGTGTGTCCGTGACCGGTGTTAACCGTGAGTATAACGCCTTTATTACCAACCAATTGCGTGCCTCGCAAACGCAAAGCAGCGGGCTGACAACCTATTATCAACAAATTTCGCAAATTGATAATTTACTGTCCAATACTTCAAATAACATCTCAACCACCATGCAGGACTTCTTTAGTAACTTGCAAAATCTGGTGAGTAATGCGGGCGATGACGCTGCGCGTAAAACAGTATTAGGTAAAGCTGAAGGGTTGGTTAACCAATTCCAAAATGCCGATAAATATCTGCGTGATATGGATACCGGCGTTAATCAAAAGATAAGCGATAGTGCGACGCAAATTAATAACTATGCCGAGCAAATCGCCAAGCTAAATGACCAGATTACCCGCCTACGTGGTAGCAGTGGTAGCGAGCCAAATGCCTTGCTCGACCAACGTGACCAACTGGTAACCGAGTTAAACAAAATTGTTGCCGTGACGGTAACCCAGCAAGATGGCGATACTTACAATGTGTCATTTGCCGGTGGTTTGTCTCTGGTTCAGGGGCCGAATGCCTATAAAGTGGAAGCTATTCCCTCCAGCGCCGATGCGACTCGTCTGACATTGGGCTATAACCGCGGCTCTGGCGACACCATGGAGATCGACGAAAGTCGTCTGACTACCGGGTCACTGGGTGGAACCTTGAAATTCCGCAGTGAAGCGCTAGATAGCGCCCGTAACCAATTAGGGCAATTGGCGTTGGTGATGGCTGATAGCTTTAACACCCAACATAAAGCTGGCTTTGATGCTAATGGCGATGCGGGTACTGACTTCTTTAGCTTTGCCCAACCTACAGCGCTAAAAAATGCCAAAAATCAAGGTGATGCCGGTTTAAGCGTGGCTTACACCGATACCTCTAAAGTGAAAGCCAGTGATTATAGCGTGGAATTTGATGGGACTAACTGGCAGGTCACACGCTTGTCGGATAACACCAAAGTGCCTACCACGGCGGGTACGGATGCCAACGGTAAGCCGACGCTAAACTTTGACGGTGTGGCGGTCAGTATTGATAACGGCGCAACCGGACCGCAAGCCAAAGATAAATTTACTATCAAAACTGTGTCCAATGTTGCAGCTAACTTACAGGTCGATATTAAAGACTCCAGCATGATTGCCGCGGGTGGTACAGCTAATGGTGGTGCGAGTGACAACGTCAACGCACAAGCACTGTTAGACCTACAAACCAAGAAGCTGGTTGATGGTAAAGCAACACTTTCAGGTGCTTATGCCGGGTTAGTCAGTAATGTGGGCAACCAGACAGCTACGGCGAAAACCAACAGCACGGCACAGGCCAACATCGTTACCCAGTTAACAGCAGAACAGCAGTCAATTTCCGGGGTAAATCTGGATGAAGAGTACGGCGATTTACAACGTTTCCAGCAATATTATCTGGCGAATGCGCAGGTGATTCAGACTGCTTCAACTTTATTTAATGCGCTGCTGGACTTGCGCGGTTAAGTTTGGTCAGCGGCAGGGCGTTGATGCCGCTACTTATCTCATTTTAGGTTTAGTCAGTATTGCGCTCAATGCGGGAAAACTGACTAAGCTGTTGCTAAAAAGGAACTGACATCGTGCGCTTAAGTACCAGCATGCTGTATCAGCAAAATATGCAGGGCGTCACTAATGCCCAATCCCTGTGGATGCAGTCGGGCCAACAACTCTCGACGGGCAAACGGGTGGTCAATCCTTCTGATGATCCGATGGCGGCATCTCAGGCGGTTATGGTGTCACAGTCCCAGTCGGAAAATAGCCAGTACACCTTAGCGCGAAGCTTTGCGCGTCAAAGTTCCTCGCTGGAAACAACTGTATTATCACAGGCGACCTCCACCATTCAGTCAATTCAAAGTCTGATCATTGGTGCCGCTAAAGACTCTTTGAGTGATGATGACCGGGCGTCAATGGCAACACAATTGCAGGGTCTAAAAGACCAGTTGCTAAATCAGGCCAACTCAACTGACGGTAATGGCCGCTATATGTTTGGTGGATTTCAAAGCGAGAAAGCGCCTTTTGCGGTGAGCAATACAGGTGAAGTGACTTACGTAGGGGGGGACGTCGCGATTCAACAACGGGTAGACTCGAACCGTACCATGACGGTGGGGCATACCGGTTCCAGCGTATTTATGGCATTAACCAGCAATGCGACACCAGAGCCAAATGATGTGAATGGTGATCCGGTGGCCGCCGAAAGCAATATCTTTAATACCATCGACACGGTTCTAAAATCATTGAAGACCCCACTGCAAGGCGCAACGGATGCTGTGAAGCAACAGGCTTCTGATGAGATGGATAAAGGTATCCGTGGCATGGCTAACTCACTGAATAACGTGCTGTCTGTACAGGCTGAGATAGGTACGCAATTACAGGAATTAGACAGTCTTGACAGCCTGGGTTCTGATCGTACCTTGATCAACAAACAGCGTTTGAGTGATTTACAAGATGTGGACTGGAACTCGGCTATCTCGTCTTATGTCATGCAGCAGGCTGCATTGCAGGCGTCTTACACCACATTCACCAATATGCAGGGTTTGTCTCTGTTCCAACTGAATAAATAATCTGTCTTCTACCTGTGGGCCAGCCCCGCAGGTTCCCTCTTAGGTGTACTTAAACCGGGTACACTTTTTGGTATGTCACCTTTTCCCACTAAGGTTTGGGGTGACATACCTTCTTTTCTATCCGTCATCTTTCAAGTTGCAGCGGTGTTGGCTGCACTCGGCTACCCGAATCACTCACTGCAATCTTAAATTCTAACTTGCCAGGCCACTTAGTACCCCCGCCAGGCGGTCAAAAAATTCGCCAAACAGATGCTCGGTAAAAGGTGCTAATAACGGCATGATTAATCCCAGCGAGATAATACCGACCGTCAATGTGAGAGGGAAACCAATAACGAAAACAGAAAGTTGTGGCGTCATACGGTTAAGCATCCCTAACGCCATGTTTAGGGTCAGTAACAGAGTAATAAGCGGTAATGCCAGCATCAGTCCATTCATAAAGATCAACGAACCGGCCTGGGTTAACGCCAGGAAACCATTACCATTAAGCGGTTCGAACTGGATAGGTAAGGTATGGAAACTGTCAGCTAATAAAGAAATCAGCCATAAATGCCCATCGAACGAGAGAAATAACAGCATCGCTAGCAAGTTTAGCAACCGGGCAAGCACTGGCATATTCGGCCCGCCGGAGGGGTCAAAGAAGGTGGCGAAAGACAAGCCCATTTGTAAACCAATCACTTCACCGGCCAATCGGATAGCCGCAAAAGCAAACTGCATAGTCAAGCCGATAGCGACGCCAATCAATACCTGCTGGCCAGCGACCCATAAAGCCCCGCTGGAGACTAAAGGAATATTTACCGGTGGCAGGGATGGAGCAATCAGAAAGGTAATTAATACCGCCAGACCGACTTTCACTTTACGATTTATCTGCTTCTCGCTTAATACCGGCGCGGTGGAGATCAGCGCCAATATTCGGATCAGTGGCCAAAAGTATTGGCTGACCCAGACGCTAAGTTGAGTGGTATCAAGAGAAAGCATGCTTAGCCAATCAACGTTGGCAGGCTGGTGAACAAATTACGCATATAGTCGAGGATCAGGCTGAGCATCCACGGGCCAGCAATAACTAAAGTGGCGAACACCGCCAGTATTTTGGGGATAAATGACAGTGTCATTTCGTTAATCTGTGTCGCGGCTTGCAACAGGCTGACAATCAAGCCACTGACCAATGCCGCCAGTAATAATGGCGCGGCCAATGCAAGGGCTATCTTCATTGCCTCAACGCCGAGGGCCATTACCGATTCAGGTGTCATGACGTATTTACCTTAGCTATAAAAACTCTGTGCTAACGAGCCGAGTAGCAACTGCCAACCATCAACCAACACAAACAGCATGAGTTTAAAGGGCAACGAGATACTGGCGGGCGGAACCATCATCATCCCCAGAGCCATCAGCACACTGGCAACTACCAGGTCGATAATCAAAAACGGAATAAATACGGTAAAACCAATTTGGAACGCGGTTTTTAGCTCGCTGGTCACATACGCCGGTAACAGAATGCGCAAAGGTACGACTTCAGGACCTTCCAGTGGCGGCAGATTAGCTAAACGGGCATACAGTGCCAGGTCAGATTCGCGGGTCTGGCGTAACATAAACTCGCGCAGCGGTTGTGAGCCTTTATCCATCGCCACTTCCATACTTATTTTGTCCTGGCTGAAGGGCAGATAAGCATCTTGATAGACCTTGTCAAACACCGGCGACATGATGAAGAAAGTCAGGAACAGCGCCAAACCCAGCATCACTTGGTTCGGTGGTGCTGAGGGAGTACCCAATGCGTTGCGCAACAAACCAAGCACAATAATGATGCGGGTAAAGCTGGTCATCATCAGTAATGCGGCAGGAAGGAAGCTCAGGGTGGTGATAAAGACCAGCGTCTGTACCGGTAAAGACCAACTTTGCCCGCCATTGGCCAGCGGCTGGCTGATAATACCCGGTAGTTGCGCCATTGCTGCCGGAGAGCACAGCAGAGCGAGTAGCAGTAGGGGGGCTTTATTGATGAGCGGACGCAGGGACATCATGCCGATTTTTCCGGAGGTTTTGACTTCTTATTTAATAGATAGGTGTTCAGTATCTGGCGAAAATCAGCCGGTTTTCCACTATCAGCCGACAGCGCTGTATCGGTTTCGTCAACCGGTGGGCGTGGCAGAGTATGAAGCTGTGTCACGCTTTGGGCGGTGACACCCAATACCAGCCAGGTATTGTCCACCTCGACAATAACAACGCGTTCGCGTTGACCAACCTGACAACTGGCTCGCACATTTAACAGCTTATTGTTGCGGGCCTGTGGCGCAAAACCTAAGCGGCGCACCAACCAGGCGGCACATAAAATCAGCAGTAAAATACCGCCCAGCACCGAGCCAACTTGCGTCAATACCGAGCCTGCGGGCATCGCTGGGGCAGCTTGTTGCGAGGCAATACCCGGGTGACTGGCCGCAAATCCGGTAACAGGGGTTTGCGGTGTTGTCACCTGAGTATTTCCTAACACCGGCATATCGGCAGCCGGTGCAGAATCAGAAGATGTTGAGTCAGTGGTGGTTGTCGCCACTGTTTGCGCTGCGGTCATTAGCGACTCAGACGACGCATACGTTCTGACGGGGTAATAATGTCAGTAATGCGAACGCCGTATTTATCCGCCACCACCACCACTTCACCCTGCGCAATCAGATAACCATTGATCAGAATATCTAAAGGTTCACCCGCCAGGCCATCCAGAGAAACAACTGAACCTTGAGACAGGCGCAGCAACTCTTTGATAGTCATTTTGGTGCGCCCCAATTCAACGGTCAGCTTCACCGGGATATCAAGAATCAAATCGATATCTTGTAGATTACCCAGTGCATCAGGCGCTTCCAGTGATTTAAATACACCATCAGTAGTGGCCGCTGGCTTGTCCGATGCCAACTGCTCATTAAACGCATCAGCCCACAGATCGTCCACGGATTCCTTTCCATCATCAGACGGAAGCTTAGGGTCACTCATTGGGCTGTTCCTCATTCAGAGCATTCAAAATAGGGTTAATCAAATGTTCAACACGTAGGGCGTATTGCCCGTTTAATGTCCCGTACTGACTGGTCAGCACAGGTACGCCGTCGACATGAGCAATCAGTCGGTCCGGTTTATCTATCGGTAACACATCCCCCGGTTGTAGCTTGAGTATCTGCGACAATCTCAGCGGGATATCGACAAAATTAGCCACCAGTTCCAGCTCGGAATGCTGAACTTGCTTAACCAGTGTTTCACGCCAGTGACTGTCTTCCTGACGGGAATTTTCCAGTGGTGGATTGGTCAGCAGTTCGCGTAACGGCTCAATCATGGCGAATGGAATACAGATATTAAACTCACCACTCAACGCACCGATTTCCACCTGGAAAGGGGTCGTGACCACGATATCGTTAGGGGAGGTGGTGATATTGGTAAACTTCACCTGTATTTCAGAACGGACATATTCCACATCTATTTTATAGATAGGAGCCCAGGCGTCGCGATAAGCATCCAACGCTAAGCGCAACATCCGGTTAATAACGCGTTGTTCTGTATGCGTAAACTCGCGGCCTTCCACTTTGGTCGGAAAACGGCCATCGCCACCAAACAGATTATCAACTGCAATAAATACCAAACTCGGAGCGAAAACAAACAGTGCTGTTCCGCGCAACGGTTTCAAATGTATCAAGTTGAGGTTAGTTGGCACCGGCAAGTTACGGGCAAAATCATGGTATGGCTGAATTTTTATCGGGCCAACCGTGATGTCTGGGCTGCGGCGTAACAGGTTAAATAGCCCCATACGGAACTGACGGGCAAACCGCTCATTGATTATCTCCAGCGCATGGAGGCGCTCACGCACCACTCGCCGCTGGGTCGTCGGATCATAAGGCTTGACGTCTGTCTCATTACCGATGACAGCTTCGGGTTCATCACCTCCGCTGTCGCCGTTTAACAGTGCATCAATCTCTGCTTGTGAAAGAATGCTATCGCCCATAATGATTATCGCAATATAAATGCGGTAAACAGCACATCGCTGACTACCTGATTAGGTTGACCTTTAACCATTGGCGGGCTAAGAACGTTTTTAATTTCACCAACTAACCGCTGTTTGCCTTCTTCGTTCGCCAGGCTATCAGCGGACTGACGGGAGAGCAGTAGCAGCAAACGGCTGCGCACTTCCGGCAGATAGTCATTCAGTTTTGTGCGCGTGCTATCGTCGGGAAGTCTTAACGTTAATCCGATATAAAGCACACGATCCAGATTATTATCGGGTGTGATCAGATTGACCGTGAAGGTCTCTAGTGGCATGAACACCGGGATCACCGGAACCACTTTCGCTGTGGTGGGTTTACTCTTATTGAGTATCCACCAGCTATAACCGCCACCCGCAGTGGCTGCTACGGCAATCAGCACCAGCAGGATCACCCAGATCGAACTCTTACGCTTGGCCGGGAAGGTATTTTGAGACATGGAGAAGGCAAATTCCTGTTTTGGTATCAAACCGGTGGATCACGGTAATAGCCAGGAGCAACTGACACCAAGCTATCCGAATTATTACTGATGATTATCCCGCGTATCTTTAATCCCAATAGGCAGAATAGGTGGCGAAAAACGGCCTAACTTGCCCGTTTGTCACCTTTTGGCGCAATTAATATCCCCGTTAGGCGAAAATATCAACGCCGCCATTACCATTTGCCAGTGCTTGCAGCGAGGCTGGCGTCACCAATGGTGTGCTGTTCAGCGCCTCTCCCGTGGCGACTTCACCATATCCAGGTTGACCGCGTGAGGCAAAATCTTGCTGATTCTGTTGGCTTTGTTGCTGCGCTTGTTGCCATTGACCTTCGCTGCCGACACTGCTTTGACCTAACTGAATACCACTTTCAGCCAGAGCGGTGCGTAAACTTGGCATGGCAGCTTCAATTGCGGCCCGAACCTGACTGTGCGCGGAAGCAAAGTGTAACTGTGCCTGGTTATCGTCGATTTTCAGACTAATTTGCAAGGCACCCAACTCTTGTGGATTGAGGCGCAACTCGGCATTTTGTTGCCCATTGCGGCTGAACATAATCACTTGTTGTCCCAGCGACTGTTGCCATTCCTGGCTGCCCAACTGTGCGCTTAAATAACCACTGGCGGGAGCCGCGATATGGGTGCTGGCGGTGGTCGATAACACCGGGCTGGACACTGGAGGGAGAGACGGGGTCACGGCAGCCGAGCTGAGCAAAGTTCTGTCTGCGGCAGCAGTTGCTGCAGTGTCAACGGGTGCTGACAGTGGTGTAACTTTGGCGTTGAGTGTGCTGGTATCGGCATCTTTCGCACTCAATTGAGCCAGCTTATCTTGTGCGGCACTGGTTTTGCTCTTGGTGGTTGTGCCCGCTAATGTATCGCCAGTGCTCACGGCTTTATCACTCTTCACACTGCCTACGGTGCCACCGATCAGCGCAGCTAACCCTTTATCTTGCGATGTCAGGCTGGTCAAAGTGGCAATATCTTGCTGGGCGGTAGTTTTGCTGTCAGTTAAGCCTTTGCCATCAGTTAGTGTGGCCTTTTGCCCACTGTTTGCGGTGCCCAACGTGTTAGCGACCTGATGTGGCAACATTGCCAGTAACGTCTGCAATGCCGTGGGATCAGTTTTATCACTGGCGCTGTCGAGCTTACTGTCATCACTGATTGCTGTTTTCTTACTACCGGCTGCTTCGCCAGTCTGTCCAGCATGAGTCAAACCCGCAGGTAACGTGGCGCTGATATCACCTAATGCAGCCAACAATTGGTTCAACTTGCTGCTACCGCCAGCTGACTTACCACTGTCAACATCAGCGGTGAGGTCAGTTGTTGCGGCCAGAGATGATTTCAGGGTCGAAGCATCCAGAGCGGTGAGTTCTTTTCCCAATTGATCGCCTAACAGTTTGGCGAAATCAGCCGGTAGCCCTGCGTCGGTAAAGAGCGCAGCAATGGATGACGAGGATGATGCCCCCTCGGCTTCACCAGCGGTTGTAACAGCAGGCAATAAAGACAGATTCATGAATTTAGACTCCTTTGTGAGGCGCGCTGGGCGAACTCATCCATCAATTTTTGATCCAATCGGTTTTCTTGCAAGCGCGCGCTGGTTTCGGCCCGCTCATTCAGTGTTTCAAACGCATTTAACCGCTGTTGCTTTTCTTGCCAATGCTTGACTGCTTGTTCAACTTTTGTATTCCACTGGGCCAATTGATGACGATGTTGATCAATGGCTTGCTCCAATGTTTGAATAAATTGCTGATAATTTTGCCAACTGGAAGAGGCCATGCCGTTACTCAGCGTGTCATTTAGCCGCACCCGGTATTCATCCTGATAGGACAGCAACATGCTGAGTTGCTGCTCAGCATTCTGATAGGACAAGCGTGCCTGCCCTAATTGAGTACTTGCCTGCTCGACCGCCTTTTGAGCCAGGTCGCGCAGGGTGACGAGAGGTGACTGATTTTTCATCGTATTCCTCAAATACCCTTCGTATTTGACGCCGCAGGGTTGTTAGCTACGTTCATGCACCCGAATCACTGACTTGAGTCAGCTCATCGGGATTTATTCACTTGCCGCCTACCTGCAACGCCAACTACTTTGGGTATACGACAGGGGCTGTGGCTTGGGTCACTGGCTATTAACCCGGAAACAGGCTTTTCAGATGCTGGCAGGCATCTTCGTAACTGCTGCGTTCGAACATGCCTTGCTGCAAGAAGATTTCCATTTGCGGATACAAAGCAATGGCCTTATCCAATAATGGGTCACTTCCGGCGGCATAGGCTCCTACGCTGACTAAATCACGGTTACGTTGGAAGCTTGCAAGCAATTGTTTAAATTGGCGAACTTTGCTGTAGTGGTTTTCATCTATCAGCGAAGTCATGGCGCGGCTGATAGAGGCTTCAATATCAATAGCAGGGTAGTGGCCCGATTCAGCCAGGCGGCGCGATAGCACCACGTGCCCATCAAGAATGGCGCGAGCAGAGTCGGCGATCGGGTCTTGCTGATCATCGCCCTCAGTCAATACCGTATAAAATGCGGTGATCGATCCACCACCGGACACCCCGTTACCGGCGCGCTCAACCAACGCTGGTAATTTGGCAAATACCGACGGCGGATAACCTTTGGTCGCCGGAGGTTCGCCGATAGCCAGCGCGATTTCACGTTGTGCCATGGCATAGCGCGTCAGGGAGTCCATGATAAGCAGGACATGCTGACCACGGTCACGAAAATCTTCTGCAATACGAGTGGCATAAGCCGCCCCTTGCATGCGCAGTAACGGCGATACGTCAGCTGGTGCCGCGATGACAACTGAGCGCGCACGCCCTTCGGGGCCTAAAATGTTCTCAATAAAATCTTTTACTTCACGGCCACGTTCACCGATCAAGCCAACGACAATGACATCCGCTTGGGTGTAGCGAGCCATCATGCCTAACAACACACTTTTCCCCACCCCAGAGCCAGCGAACAGGCCCATACGCTGTCCACGGCCGACGGTCAGTAGGGCATTAATGGTCCGCACGCCAACATCCAATACCTGTTCAATCGCGGTACGTTGTAATGGGTTGATCGGGGGAGTGATAAGCGGGGCACGGTAGCCGGTTTCAGGGGCGGGTAAGCCATCAAGTGGCTTAGCGCTGCCATCTAATACGCGCCCCAGTAATTCTGGGCCGAGTGGCAATTGCTTACTGGCAGAGGCTCCACCGGTGGTGATGCGCGCATAAACCCGGGCTCCGGGCACAATCCCTTCCACTTCTTCCAGTGGCATCAGGAACAGGCGCTGGCCGTTAAAGCCGACCACTTCACTCTCAACTTCTTGTACTTCGCCGTTATCATGGCGCTCAATCAGACAGGTGGCCCCCAGTGGCAATTGCAAGCCAGTGGCTTCCAGCACCAGACCGGTGGCGCGCGTTAATCGCCCATAACGACGAATGGTAGTTGATTGGCTAATACGTTCTTCGAATTTATCCATCGAAGCCAGCCAGCGACCGAGGCGCGCAGTCATCATAATTCTCCCGGCGCTGCCAGACGGCATAATTCATGCCAGCGCGTCGCCAGACTGGCATCCAAATCACCTTCTTCAGCGCTGACTTTGCAGCCACCTGGGTGAATTTGGCTATCGCCCAACAAACGCCAGCCATGCAGACTCAAGGTCGAGCCTAAGCGCTGCTCAACCACGGCGAGATCATTAGGATTGACACGCAATTGCGGTTTACCGGCAAACATCGGTTCTTGCTGAATCATTTGCTGAATTTGAGCCAGCAACGCGGTGCCATCACAAATTGCCGGTTGGCCCAGAATCTGTTTGGCTGCCGCCAATGCCATTTGCATTAGCCGTGAGGCAATGACACTGTCCAGCGCATCAAGGGTATTTTGGAAATCGCTGACCAAGGTTTGCCAGTGTGCGGTGATGGGTGCCAACTGTTTCTCAGCATCTGCCAGCGCTTGTTGATGACCCTCTTCCAAACCGGTTTGATAACCTTTATCCAGGCCTTCTTGTAACCCTTTGGCAAATCCTTGCTGGCGACCCTGCTTCTCGGCTTCGAGTTGCAGGTTCATCAATATCTGCTGTTCATCACCTTCTGTTGGTTCGCCGTCCTCTCTGGGCTCATCAGTAAACAGCATACTGATATCCGGCGGCGCTGTGGCCGCGGTAGGCTCAGGTTGGCTGGCAAAGTCATTCAATGACCAGGGTTGCCAGGGCAGGGTATTAATCCTATCAGACATAGATATCCTCGCCGCCGCCGATGACTATCTCGCCGCTTTCCGCCAAACGACGGACGATAAGCAAGATGGCTTTCTGTTCGTTTTCGACCAGAGACATACGTACCGGCCCACGGGTGGCCAGATCGTCGCGCAGAATTTCTGCTGCTCGCAGCGACATGTTGCTGAGGAAGCGCTCGCGCAGCGCCTGATCGGCACCTTTCAACGCAATCAGTAGCGACTCGTTGTCGACCTCTTGCAGTAAACGCTGGATGCTGCGGTCGTCGACACTGACCAGGTTCTCGAACAGGAACATTTCGTCGATGATCTTCTGTGCCAGCTCGCCGTCGTATTCGCGTACTGCGTCCATAACCGTCTCTTCCTGCTGGCTTTTCATCAGGTTGATAATCTCAGCCGCGGTACGGATACCGCCCATTTTGCTGCGTTTGAGATTCTGACCATCGAGCAGGTTGTTCAGCACTTCGGTCAATTCAGCCAATGCTGCTGGCTGAACGCCGCCGAAGGTGGCAATACGCAACATGACATCGTTACGCAGACGTTCGTCAAACAGCGCCAGGATATCGGCCGCTTGAGCACGTTTCAGATGAACCAAAATAGTGGCGATAATCTGCGGATGTTCGTCGCGGATCAGATCGGCCGCCATCTGCGGTTCCATAAAGTTGAGGGTTTCCATGCCACTGGTGGTTTCGCGTGATTCCAGAATGTCTTCCAACAGACTGGAGGCGCGTTCTTCCCCCAATGCTTTTATTAGCACGGTGCGCAGGTAATCGCTGGCATTCACACTCAGTGCGGCATATTGCTCTGCATCGTCTTCAAACTCAGCCAATACATCAACCAACTGTTGGTGAGAAACCTGACGCATACTCGCCATGGTGGTACTGAGTTGTTGAACTTCGCGCGAGGAGAGGTGTTTAAACACCTCGGCGGCATGGTCTTCACCCAGAGTCATCAGCATGATGGCGCTTTTTTCAGTTCCGGTCAGGCTCATTGGTCATTACTCATCCATTGACGGATAACCAGCGCGACAATACGTGGGTCTTTATCCGCTAGTTCGCGTATACGCTGGGCCTGAACTTCAGCACTTACTCGCTGCTGATTTTTCTTACGCAGGGCCAGCTCTTCTTTAGTTTGTTTCGCTGTTTCAGTGGTTTGTGCAGCCTGGACAATGTTATTGACCGACGCCGCTGCTTTATCTGCTTCTTGTTTCTTAGCAATCAATGGGCGCACCAGTTTGCGCCACAAGATCCACGCCACCAGTAAGATGAGTAAGTAGCGACCAATATTCAGCAGCTGATCAAAGAACGACGGCTGTTGCCAGAATGGCAAGTTACTGCCGCTAGCATCGTCAGTGGCATTAAACGGTGTGTTCACCACATTTAATGTGTCGCCGCGTACCGTGGAGAAGCCCATGGCCTCACGGGTTAGCGATTCCACTTGCGCCAACTGATCTTTGCTCAGCGCGATAGGTTTGCCTGCTTTATCGCTGCCGTAATTAACCACCACTGCAACGGAGAGGCGCTGCACCATGCCAGCTTGTTGCTGGGTATGGCGGATAGTACGGTCAACTTCGAAGTTGGTGGTTTGGTCGTGACGACTATTACTGGACGTCGCGGTTTGTCTGGCAGCGGTTGCTGGACGATTGGCTGCATTAGCGGCATTCGCCGCCGCGCCAGCACCTGCCGCAGGGGTTGCCTGAGGTACTTCAATCGGTGCGACCGGTGTCGCGGATGGTTGGTTGGACAACGCGCCAGGAACTCCCCCGACATTGGTCCCACCCAGTTGTTCGCTGGTACTGACTTGCTGAGAGCGCACCGCCCCTTGGTTAGCAGCCTGATTCGGTTTGTACTCTTCGTCCGTTTGCTCACGGCTGGCAAAATCAACTTGTGCAGTCACTTGCGCGTGAACATTACCGCTGCCCACCATCGGTGCCAGGATAGTTTCAATGCGGCGTTGGAAGCGGTTCTCAACTTCATTGGTAAATTTGAGTTGCGCTGCATTTAAATCACGGCCGGCGCTATCCGATTGTGTCAACAGACGACCGGTTTGATCGACGACGGTAACGTTGGCAGGCGGTAAGCCCGCTACGCTGCTGGAAACCATATAGACGATGGCGTTGATTTGACCATCGTCAAGTGCGCGACCAGGTTGCAGGGCTAAGGTGACAGAGGCAGTTGGTGATTTTTGCTCACGGACAAACAGTGACGGTTTCGGCATGGCTAAGTGCACTCGCACATTTAATACCGGGCCGAGTGTGCCAATCGTTCGTGCCAGTTCGCCTTCCAGCGCCCGCTGGTAGTTGACTTGTTCACTGAATTGGCTGATGCCAAATTTTTCCTGATCCAGTAGTTCGAAGCCTACGGCACCACCTTTCGGTAAACCTTGTTGAGCCAGGCGCAGACGGGTTTCATGCACTTTATCTGCCGGGATCAGCAATGCTCCGCCATTATCAGCGAAGCGATAGGGAATATTCAGTTGCGTCAACTGCGTGACGATATCACCACCATCACGATCATTCAGGTTGCTATAAAGAACGCGATAATCTGGGCTTTTAGCCCATAACATCAGCGCGACAAGAATAGCGACGGCCGCAGCCGCAGCAATCAGCAATGGGATTTTTGGATTCGCGCGTAGGCGTGCCAGTGTCGTCGTAAAGGTGTTCTCACGATTTTCACCGCCAGTTATCGAGGCATTCATACACGTCCTTGGCCAAGCTGAATAACGTTTGAGTTAGTATTTTTTATATAACTAATGTGTTGGAACAAAACAGACTCCCAAATGCTGTGAGCGATAACGCATCAATAGCTGATATCCCCTTTTATACTCGTCATACTTCAAGCCGCATGTGCGTTGGCCGCGCTCAATCACCCGAATCACTTACTACAGTAAGCTCATCGGGACTCTCTCCCTTGCCGCCTTCCTGCAACTCGAATTATTTGGACTATATCGGCATGCCATTATTTGCTGTAAGTGGAAATTCGATGGCTCAATAAGCTGGTATTTTTGTGTCTATTTAGCCGCTTTAGCTCAAAAATGATGTGTTAGGGTGTCATCCTGAAAAAAGTGATACCTGCTTGATGGCAAACAACTGCAGTAACTTATCGATTTGCCACGCAGTTATTGACCAACTGAAGCACTCTGGGGATGAGTATGTCTGTTCAAGGTATCGAAGGGGTTTTACAGCAGTTGCAGGTCACTGCATTGCAAGCATCAGGCTCAGCGAAAACGCTGCCCGCAGAGGCTGGATTTGCGAGTGAATTAAAAGCGGCTATCGGCAAAATCAGTGAAAACCAGCAAACAGCCCGTACGTTAGCGCAGAATTTTGAATTAGGTGTGCCCGGTGTTGGCATAAATGACGTGATGGTAAATATGCAGAAATCATCTGTATCTTTGCAGCTCGGTATTCAAGTACGTAATAAATTAGTAGCGGCTTATCAAGACGTTATGAATATGGGTGTCTAAACTTCATGTGACAATGCCCATAAATAAAGAGATGCGGTTGTGCCATAAGGCGTGTAGCGGCGGCGATAGCGTTCAAAACGTTCGCGCGGTAGCGTTTTGTGGCGATATAAATTCATCATGCCGCGGCGGATCGCCAAATCACCCCAACTGAGCACATCAGGGCGAGAAAGCGAAGAAATAAGTAGCATTTCTGCAGTCCAGATACCGATACCATTCAGGCTCGAAAGCTGGGTAATGACCTCATTATCCGGTAACAAAGAAATAGCTGATAAATCCAGAGATCCATCAAGTGCTGCATTCGCTGCACCTTTAATATATCCGGCTTTGCGCATCGTCATTCCACAGCCCTGAATAGCTTCTATCGGTGCTGCGGCAATAGTTATTGGTGTTACCGTGCCGACTAATGTCATCAGACGTGCATTAACGGTGAGTGCCGCTTTAACAGAAATTTGCTGATCAACAATGTTTCTGATGAGTGCAGCAAATAAATCTGGTGATAATGGGCGGGCAATCATTCCTAATCGCTCGATAGCTGCCGCCATCTTTTTGTCCCGCCGCTTAAGATGATTTATCTCTGTTTCACCGTAACTGTAGAACACGTATTTGCTCCCAACATTGCCGACTATAAAATGATTTGATTTAGCATAACATAACCTTAACGTCCACCGATGACTCTCTATTTCTTGCTGACTAAGCGCTCTGTGCCAGCACTATATTTTGATGGCCAATTTTTTGCAGTATTACCGAAATATCCACATCATCGATTTTGTCTGCCTTCAAGTGAGCAATGGCATATTCATGCCAGATTCCAGATTCCAGGAATAAAATAAATAGCTCTCTATCCAGGTGATTTTCATTCACCATTTTCAACATAATATTGAGTGCTTCAGATAATAATTTCCCTGGTTTATAAGGACGATCTGCCGCTGTCAGTGCTTCAAATACATCAGCAATAGCCATCATTCGAACCGGAATACTCATCTGTTTATAAGTGAGTTGATAGGGATATCCCTTGCCATCCATACGCTCATGGTGACCACCGGCAATAGAGGGAACATTCGCCATGGTACGCGGGAAGGGGAGTTTTTTGAGCATGACAATAGTCTGCATAATGTGCTCATTTATTTTATAACGATCCTCTTCGGTCAAGGTACCACGCCGAATACTGAGGTTATAAATCTCACCACGGTTATAAAGCAAAGTGGGTTCTGGTAGTTTGAAATCATAATACTCTGGGCGTTTATTCTTATTATCTCGGTAGATAATATGCTCTTTTTTATCTGCCAATAGAGGCTCTTGCACTGGTAATGGGATTGCTGGCTGCCGGGCTTTGCGCTCGCGTTCTTCCTGAGCAATACCGGCATTATCGTCTAATGTTCGAGTCCACTGATATCCGGCAATTTGCTGAATACGCGCGATCGCTTCATCAGACATAAATTCACCACCGATATTGCAGTGGGCAATAAAGTAAAAATCATCATCCAATTGGCGCAATTCCGCAGCCAGTGCTTGTTGATCAGTTTCATTGACGTTAACGGTGGCATGATGACGTAAGAAGTCGATCTCTTTTTCACGTTTTATGACTTCAAATCTCATGCGTATTTCATGAATACGATCATAGATTAATTCCAGTTTTGTCGATTTGTCCACGACAAATTCAGGTGTCGTTATCTTGCCACAATCGTGTAGCCAGCATGCTGTATGCAGTTCTTCCCACTCATTTTCAGATAAATTAAAGTTAGCGAACGGTCCTTCTTTGATATTCACTGCGGCTCTGGCAAGCATTTTGGTGATTTCAGGGACTCGCTGGCAGTGGCCGCCGGTATAGGCACTCTTGGCATCGATAGCTCCCGCAATAAGCTCAATAAATGCATTGAGCAGGTTTTTTTGCTCCTGCAATAATTGCTGGGTCTCTACGGAAACAGATAAACTGCCGACCAGTGCATTAACTAATTGAATTTTAGAACGTTCACGTTCTGCATTTAATTGATAAGGGTTAAATAGCAACAAAAAACCTAAAAGTTGTTTATCGTGAGTTTTCATGGGCACAGCAACAAACCGTAAGGGTAAATAAGGCTGTAAGAAGTCTTGTAATTGACTGAATATATTTTCTTTATTTAGCGTTCCAGCAATAGTTTTTCCCTCAAGAACGGGCTGGAAAGTGGTGAAGTTATCTTCTGTTATACTCAATGAGGACATTTCAGCTACTGGGATATTTTCACCATTCCAACGAAATGCTGTCGGTGTGAAATGGCCTTCTTGTTTATCTGCAAGGAATATAATGCCGCCGGTCATCGCGGCGATTTCAGTTGTTTCACTTAATAACCCCTGCATCTGGCGGAAGAAGTTATTTTCCGCTGTCAGCATATTTCCCATTGAAATAAACTGCTTCAGTGTCGATTTCATTTTTGACATCGATTTGTGCAGTTCATCGACTTCTTCAATCATAGAATGTTCAGACTCACGCTCTTCGAAATGCAAGTTACTGATGGAATCAGCATCCTGGCGGAGGCGAATCAGTGGATTGGATATCTTCCGAGAGAAATACCACACCAACGGTAAACTGAGTATTAATAGGATAAAGGCGATAAGGGTTGAGTGATTCCGAATGGAGTTTGCATCAGCAGTCAAATAACTGGCTGGCGTCGCAATAACTAGCTGATATTTATTGCCGCTGTTATCAATATCGACAATGGAGCCGTACCAGTGCTTACCTTGCGCTTCAAACATGATGCTGTTGCCATTGTTATTAACCTGTTGGTTATTGCTCACAAGGCTATTTTCTTGGGTATCTAATAATGTTTGTAATACCGGGACTTGCTTATCCGCATGAGTAGGGTCTACTGGGGAATTTTTAGGTTTAGGTAAGCTTGCGATAACCTCACCGTGAGAATTTATAATAATAGCCTGGCTGCCAGGCGGTAGGTTCTGTCTTATTAAAAACTGCGATAACGAGGCCAGGGAAACATCCAACCCAATAATTGCCTGATTATTTTCAGACTGACGACTATAAGTGAAACCCGCTTCACCGGTCCCCTTGAAAATATAAATAGGTGATGTAATAAGACCAGGGGTGGCTGATGCCAAAATAAACCAATCCCGTTTTCTGGGATCATAATTATCATTATCTCTGGGCATAACGGCAATGACTTGCTGCTTTTCGTTCAGATAAATAAACCGTTTTTCTGGCAAACTGTCGAGGAATCGATTACTTTGAATCATCCACTCGGCCCCCTCTGGGGCGTGAAATAGTTTACGGTTAGCTTCGGTCAGACGCCGCAACATAAATAAATCGCCATTAGGATAGGCACTATATACGGCACTGGCATAATCATTCTGTTTCAGTATTTCAATAAATTTACCGACAAAACTCATGCGCTGTTCAAGTGTTGATAACTCTGTAATTTGCATACTGGCAAGGATGTTGACAGACATCATCATGGGCCGTGTTACTGCGTCTAATTCTGCTGCGATTGCCTCACCCGTTTTTTGATACTGCCGGTTGGTGCTGATTTCAGTCAATTTAGTCAATTGGCTATGACTGAAAATGATAATGACGGTACCGATTGAGACAATCAATAGAGTGAAGAGTACCGCAATCTGGATATGCAATGGATAGCGGCTTTTTAGTCCGAGCAAGTTACTGGGCATCATTGCGATCCTGAGAGGATATTATTTAACCAATTTTAATCATAGGATGCCCTTGCAGAAGTGACATATTCCTCTTTCTTTCAGTGGCTTACATTTATTCATATGATTATAAAGACTTTTATCGATATTAAGGTTGTATTGCTGGAGGAAAAAACTGGAGGTGGCCTAAAAAATAATGTTTTAGTGTGTGGAATATCTAAAAGCAGTATTTAACAGTCCGGATGATGCTGAGCAAAAATATGAGGGGATGCAACGGGGTGTATGGCGGGAGGGTAGATAAATCCTGGCGAAAAAGATCAAAAATAGAGTCTGAACAGACTCATCCAGGCCCTAAATTAGGTTTAAATAACGCTGAAAGCTCACTGGGGGGGGATCAGTATCCATAGGTTGTAAGCGATGATGCCCACGTATGGCTGTAGGAGCAAATCCAAAACGTTTACGAAAGCGTTCTGCGAAACGTGATGCGCTTTCATAACCAACTTGACTGGCAATTAATGAAATTGGCCAATCAGTACCTTGCAATAAACGTAAAGCGCTGGTCATACGGACATCAATCATCAAATCACGTAAGAGTATATTTTCGGCCGCTAATTTTCGCCGCAATACCACTTCGCTCATTGCCATATGATCGGCAACTTCAGCGGCTGACCATATTTTGTGTGGGTCAATTGACAGGCAGCGTCGTACCTTTTCACTTAATAAATGATCATCATTAAGTCTAAATTTAACACCGCGCTGAGCTAACCAAAGTAATAACTCAAGCATACGGTGCCTGACAATAGTAGGAGGGATATCACCCACATCGGATATTGCTTTAAATGTATTACCAAAAGTATTAATAAATTCAGGTGCCAAATCACGCACCGGCATAACCCCAGGTATAACGCCAAGGCCTGCAGAGGCAGGGTGATTAGCAAATGTCGTTATCAAA
This sequence comes from Yersinia sp. 22-579, assembly GCF_030433455.1. Lineage (NCBI taxonomy): Bacteria > Pseudomonadati > Pseudomonadota > Gammaproteobacteria > Enterobacterales > Yersiniaceae > Yersinia > Yersinia sp. 22-579. The sequence goes on from NZ_JAUJTZ010000014.1 coordinate 138,727, forward strand.
CGCGGATCGCAGCGAAGTTGGTGGCTAAAAAATAGCCCCTCAGTAGATAGTCCATTAATTATGTCAATTGTTTGGCCACTACTGACGGCGACTATTTCACCCGGCCGGACGATGCACTCTTGATTATCCCAGCGAATGACTTTATGCCCACGGTTAACCATGATGAGCAAAGGATGCTCAATATAGACTGAGGTAAGGAGTAGCTCTGTATGTTGAATAACATGTGCCGAGCTACCCACACCGGGGCAAAATTTAATTGTACGTTCCATCGATATTCATTTCACAATTTTGGCCTGAGAATATCTTTACGCTTTGAATGGCAGACTAGCAACTTATTTTAATAGAAAATTCACCATCACTGACTATTTTAGCGAAAAGCTATGGAGTGAGAATAATAGTCAATCAGACATGGAAAATTGTTACCATCAATAAATTTCTTTGTTAAAAACAATAACAATTTGAATTGATTGCTATTTTAATAATTGTAGTTGCAAGCGATTTTTCAGTTATAAACACTATTGTATGACCATGCTAGCGGTAGATTACTGTGTTTCGCCTAATAGCAAAGCATGGTCAGGGAATTGGCCGTACGTATTATTTACCGCCTGTTGTTTGGTCGATTGCCCAACTAAGTCACTTAATGTATCAAGGCGTAGTTGCAATAAACGTTTAATCTCAATTTCATTATCCAAAATAGCTCTTAGCTTCTCCCGTAATAAATCTTGTAGCATTAGCGATGAGCATGAAGAAATAGTGATATTAGCGGTGTTTTCAACAGCTTTAAGGTAAGTCATTTCCAGATCAACCAGCGCATCCCAATTACCCTCGGTCGCCAGCACTAACATTTGCTCGCTGAGGGTCAGGATTTGTTGATATTCAGACAAAAGGTGCTGGTGACGTTCCATTAAATGGGGTCCTAATCAGGTTGATAATTGGGGCCGATCTGCCGCCAGGCATCCGCAATATTTTCGAGCAAAGCGAGCACTTCAGTAATTGCCTGTTCGTCATTATGCAAGTTGGCATGCAGCAAGCGCCGCGACATATAGTCATATAAAGCCGACAAATTCTCTGCCAGCTCACCGCCTTTTTCCATATTAAGGCCAGCACTCAGCCCATTATTAATAATGTTAATGGCTTTAGAAAGTGCAGCACCTTTAGCTGGAATATCTCCCTGATTCATCAAGATGCGAGCGCGAACCAGGGCGCTCTGCGCCCCGTCGAATAGCATCACGATCAATTGATGTGGGCTGGCACTCATTACCCCACTTTCCAGGCCTACCTGAGCATATGCCTGGCTCCCTGATCGGTTGTACATATCCTATCCCTTATGAAGAAAATTGCTGAGTTAAGAAACTGAGAGTACTGTTCATTGACGTCATCATTTTATCCAATTGAGTAAATTGTGTTTTATAACGCTCAATGGTTAGTGCAATGCTAGCCGTGGTTGCAGTGACTTGAGTATCCAGATTCTTTAATGACTTATTGATGCCATCAGTGGCACTTTTGAGTGTGCCCTTGGTAGTATCCAGCACAGTAGTCAGCAATTTATCAGTTTGGGTTGCAAATCCAGTCTCTTTGCCATCACCCACGAAGAATGCCACTACGCCGTTTGGCTTCTCGGTTAAGGCTTTATCCAGTTTAGTTGAGTCTATTGTCAGTTTGCCTTTGATATCTTGCGTGATTCCCAAACTGGCCAAGGTCTTCACATCACCCGGCTGCGCAGAAGCCAATTGACTTTTCAATTGTGTTTGAATACTACGCAATGTGCCATCACCGACCAAGGCACCATTATTGGTTGACTGATCTTTTCCTTGCTCAACTGCAGTGTATTGCGTGAGTGAGCCGAAAGTAGTCTGCAATGAGTTATAAGCGTCAACCCAGGTTTGAATTGCTGTTTTCATCGCGGTGCTGTCGCGCGTGATGTTTAGTGATTCTGGCTCACCGGTCTTGGTTTTGGCTTTTAGTGTTAAAGTGACGCCTTGTGGTGCATCGGTAATGGTGTTGCTTTGGCGAGTAATTGCCACACCATTGACGGTTAGTGCTGCATCTTCTGCTGCCACTTTTTGCGTCATGCCACCGCTGCCACCGGTGCTGCTTGGTGTGTAATTAAGAAAATCATTTAAAGTATCATCACCGGTGACATTGATAGTCATTTCTGACTGAGTACCGGTGTCTTTCGACGTTAACGCCAGATAATAGGTATTATCATCCGCTTTCATGATGCTGGCGCTAACACCGCCTTCTTGTTTATTGATGGCATCGCGGATACCGGTCAACGAAGTTTGATCGCTGGTTAGAGTGACTTCAAGCGGATCTTTTTTGCCTGGTTGGGTGATAGTGATAGTCCGTGAGGCATTATCATTACCTAACTTATTGGTCGAATTGGGTACCTCTGCGGACAACAAGGACTGTGATTTCGCGAGATTAGTCACTTCGATAGAGTAACTACCAGCACTGGCTGCACTATCAGTTACCGCACTGAATGCTGTGTTTGTGCTACTTACGGCGGTAGATGTCAGTGTGTCAGCTTTTTTCAGCGCTGCTGAAGCAGTTTCCACTTTTGCCAGCGCACTTTGCAAAATACCATAAGCGGTAAGTTTGCTTTTATAACTTGTTTGCTGTGTGGTCAGCGGTGTTAATCGCGCTTGTTCTGCATTTGATAAACTCGTCAAAAGAGAACTTAACTCCAAGCCTGATCCAACGCCCAGCGAACTGATACTTGCCATGTCTAATCCTTAATATTCAAGTGTCGTTACCGGGTTATCGGCCAGGGGATGGAAAAGTTTACACATAAAATATAAATAATGATGGGCAGAATAGCAGGGGATAACAGAGTGCTATTTGCGGCATTGACCCGCCTATTAGGGGCAATATTCCAAAATAGTTAATTAAAGGTTTGGTCAAATCCGCCGATACAAGCTGTAACGGTGATAAAACCGTGGGCGATAAGCTCGAACCATAATCTAACAGAATTTAAGGAATATCCACTATGGCGGTCATTAACACTAACAGCCTGTCTCTGCTGACTCAGAACAACCTGAACAAATCCCAGTCTTCTTTA